>NZ_JBGONH010000018.1:0-77731 GCF_041439075.1 Vibrio sp. FF145 | reverse complement strand
AACCATCTGTAGGATCGTTCAACTGATCAGGAAAATGCTTAAATGATCAGTGTTACCTGTATAGGTGCCTTTTTTATTTTACGAGGTATTTAATCCGCTCAAAGCGTCATTTGGGAACTAGCCCTCTAAAATAGAGAGCATCTAAAATAGTCACGCTTCAACATGACAACTGGCTAAACGCACTCTTGTTCATTTTGTCGAACACGAGCCGCGAGTTGGCGGTACTCATCAGCAATTGTCTCTCCAAAGACAGGGTCGTCTTCAGGTTGAAGCCATTGAGACTCCACCTCTTGCCAATCTTTAACTGTGAACGACTCAACAATCATTGGTAACACATGCTTCTCTTCATATTCCATGTGTTTTCGTTGAGCTTTAACAAAAGCTTCAAGCTGCTCAATAAATACTTGTTGAGGAACCACCGCATCTTGAAGGATCATATCGACCACACCTAAAAAGTCCGCCGTTTTCTCAGAAAGCAATTGATGCTCCAGTTCCAAGTCTTCAATCACTTGATCACTGCCATATTGCTTAAGGTAGTAACGATAAATAACATCTTCTTTCGGGTGATGCACCTTGTCTGAATGGTCCATCAGATAATGAACCACCTCTGCGATCAGGCTATAGTTTATTTCTCGCTCCTGTTTCAGAAACTCTAACTTACTGTTGAGTATCGCGAGCAAACGAGCCATATAGCCATGCTCTCGTCTTATCCTTTCAATCATCATAGTATTGCACTCCATTACACCTACTATTTATAAGTGTATATGAAGATAGCAATTTGTGGTTTGACCCTGCTCAGAAAACCATCAATCTACAGTGCCAGTGGTAATGTCCAATCGATAGGCTGTTGATTAATAGAAGAGAGTAGCTCGTTGGTCATCGAAAAATGCTGACAACCGAAGAAACCACGGCGTGCTGATAATGGTGATGGATGAGGTGCAACCAACACATGATGCTTGTCTGCATCAATCGCTTGGCCTTTCTTCTGGGCGTGTGCGCCCCACAACAAGAAGATGATCGGTTCAGAGCGCTGATTGAGCTCTGCAATAACGGCATCGGTAAAGGTTTCCCAACCACACTTAGCATGTGAGTGGGCTTTTGCCTCTTCTACTGTAAGGACAGTGTTCAACATCAACACCCCTTGAGATGCCCAAGAATCGAGGTAGCCATGACTCGGGATCTCAAAGCCCTCTATATCTTGTGCAAGCTCTTTGTACATATTACGTAGAGAAGGAGGGATTTTTACACCTGGCAGTACAGAAAAAGCTAAGCCATGAGCTTGGTTAGCGCCGTGATAAGGATCTTGCCCTAGGATAACCACGCGTACGGACTCGAAAGGCGTCATATCGAAGGCACTGAACACCTGCTCTTGAGGAGGGTAGACGGTTTTCCCACTATTGCGTTGCTGTTCAACAAACGCGAGGACACTCTGAAAGTACTCTTTGTCACGTTCATCATTAATAATGGATTCCCAAGTCTTTGGTGCGCTCATCGTTTTACTTCCCAATCATCAAGGTTTCTAGGGGCTTTCGCCAGACAAAAAATAGCTGTATCGGCTAACTGTCCTAAATAAGGCTTTAGGGCGTGTTGACCTTTCGTGGTTAAATTTTGTTCGAGATAAAAGCGTTTTAATCGCGGCGAGGGAGAAGTAGCATAGTCATTCTAAGCAAATCTCCCTCAACAAAGAGTAAAACGCTTTTAGCCGAACCCTCCGGGCAGCGTTTGCTGGTCATTTCTACTGCGTTAGCGGCTTCTCATGTAGGCTAGCTACACGTCAAAGCCTCTGCCTTGTATAAATACCCAGCAACTCGCTGCAAAAATCAGCTCGAAAGATCAACACGCCCTATTTATACCTCATACAGCTATCAATAAACATGATGTGTAGGGTTCACTTGTTGATGAATCATAATAATCAGTTCAAGTTGTGTTTATCTCGATTAACCACTTTTCTGCTGTGTACGGTGGTGACCGTGGTTATGCACATGACGGTTTGGGGTTGGTAAACGGCGAGCAGCAGAAACAGTTGAAGTTTGGGCTTGTGAATACATAAAGGCACCTCCTCTAAGACATCGTGAACTACATATTCACTTTAATACTATGAAAGAAAGGTGCCAATTATTAGAAATAGACGGAAATAAATTTCCCCCTCTATTATTACGCTTCTTCGCTCACTGCCGTTGCTGAGCGATGGAACATTCTAAGTTGTTGAATTTCCTCTTTCCAGATCGTCGAATCAATGGTTTCCAAGATAAGAGGAATACCATTAAAGCGAGAATCCGAGGCAATATACTCAAAACAATCCCAGCCAATCTCGCCTTTTCCTAAAGAATGATGTCGATCGACTCGACTCGCGAACTCAGCTTTTGAATCATTGATGTGCATTGCTCTTAGATAGTGCATACCCACGATGCGGTCGAACTCAGCAAAAGTATGCTCACATGCTTCTTTTGTTCGTAGGTCATAGCCAGCAGTAAAGGTATGACAGGTATCTAAACACACGCCGACGCGTGACTTATCTTCTACTTGGTCGATGATCTCTGCTAGGTGCTCAAACTTCCAGCCAAGGTTCGTGCCCTGCCCTGAGGTATTCTCAATCACCGCAATCACATCAGGCACCGCTTGGTGAGCCAAGTTAATCGACTCAGCGATCTTAGCCAAACATTCGCTTTCTGAGATTTTCTTTAAATGACTCCCAGGATGAAAATTCAAAAGCGTTAGTCCAAGTTGATTACAACGCTCCATTTCATCAATAAAAGCCGCACGTGATTTCTCTAGCTTCTCTTCTTCTGGTGCTCCTAAGTTAATAAGGTAGGAATCATGAGGAAGGATGTGTTCAGCGCTAAAACCTAACATTTTACAGTTGGCTTTAAAGGCGCTGATGGTTTTGGCTTCTAGCGGCTTTGCTGCCCACTGTCTTTGGTTTTTGGTAAACAGCGCAAAAGCATTGGCACCAATCTCTCTTGCGCGCATTGGCGCCTGATCAACACCACCAGCAGCAGACACATGAGCACCAATAAACTTAATATTGGTTTGAGGTTTTGAGGATGAATTATTGTTTGTCATTAAATCACTTTACACTTTCAGAATGCTTAATAAATAAAGGGTCGTATCGTTTGTCGTTCAATAAAAACACAACAAATGTAGTAAACTTACAACAAATAAGACTGTTAAATATTTTTTATACTTTAAAATATTTTGTAATTACTTTGTTTTCAAAGGTTTTATTGATTTAACTCAAAGTAATCACCTTGAAAAAAATGAGGTTTTTGGTTGTTTTTTGACTTAAATCAATATTAAATTACCACAAACTAGGTATATATTACTCAGCTCAATAAAATTCGAAAGTTAACACCATAATCAAACCACATAAAGTGGACTAGGAGATAGTTATGATCCAAGGTATTCAAATTACTAAAGCAGCAAACGACGACCTACTAAACTCAATCTGGCTACTAGACAGCGAGAAGAACGAAGCTCGTTGTGTTGTTGCTACTTCAGGTTTCGAAGCTGACCAAGTTATCTCAGCTGCAGACCTAGGCGAGTACGAAAGCCGTGAAGTTGCTATCGAAGCAGCACCACGCATCGAAGGTGGTCAACACCTAAACGTTAACGTTCTTAAGCGTGAAACGCTAGAAGATGCTGTTGCTCACCCAGAGAACTACCCACAGCTAACTATCCGTGTATCGGGTTACGCTGTACGTTTCAACTCTCTAACGACTGAACAGCAACGTGACGTTATCGCACGTACGTTCACTGAGTCTCTATAATTTTTAGAGCTTGAATTAGAATACAAAAACGGCGCTCATTGAGCGCCGTTTTTATTTGTTCAACAATACAGATGTACGTTACGGTTGAACTCGACGAAGCACTACTTTTAGCGCTTCAAAATCATTATCAAGATCTTCAGATAACAACTCCATCGCCGCGTGTTTTGCTAGCGGGCCTGGCAGTTCAATATCCGTACCTAAAATATCATCAACCACTTCTTTGAATTTCGCTGGGTGTGCAGTACACAAGAACAGACCAGTTTCGTTCTCTTGCAGTTGCTCTTCCAATAGACGGTAAGCAATCGCACCATGAGGTTCACACAGGTAACCTTGAGCTTTTAGATCACGTACTGATTCAGCACTCTGCTCATCAGATACTTTACCTTTACCCAAAGTATCCAGTCCCCAACCTTTCAGTTGGCAAAGCTCTTCGATACGTGGCCAGTTGTTTGGTTGGCTCACGTCCATCGCGTTCGATGTTGTCGCAACCGTTGGTTTTGGATCCCATTGACCTGTTTCTAGGTAACGGGGAACCGTGTCGTTTTCGTTGGTTGCTGCAATGAAGCGTTTAACCGGTAAGCCTAGCGCTTTCGCTAATAGACCCGCAGTTAGGTTACCAAAGTTACCACTTGGTACAGAGATAACCAGATTTTCACGTTGCTCTTTGGTTAGCTGAGAAGCCGCCTCAAAGTAGTAACAGATCTGAGCCATCAAACGGCTGATGTTGATTGAGTTTGCTGAGTTTAAGCCAATTTCTTTACGCAGTTCAGCGTCGTCAAACGCGTCTTTTACTAATGCCTGACACGCATCAAAATCGCCATCAATCGCTACAGTGTGAATGTTCTTACCTAGCGTACAGAATAGCTTTTCTTGCAGTGGGCTGATCTTGCCTTTCGGGTATAGGATAACAACGTTGATGTTTTCCATGCCGTAGAATGCGTGTGCAACCGCAGCGCCAGTATCACCCGATGTTGCCGTTAAGATTGTGATTTGACCGCCATCCGAAACCGCAGCTAAAGATTGAGCCATAAAACGGCCACCGAAATCTTTAAACGCGAGTGTTGGACCGTGAAACAGTTCAAGTGCGTAAACACCGTCTTTCACTTGGTTGATCGGTGCTGGGAATTGGAATGCCGCATCCACTAGTTGATCAATCTGTTCTTTTGGTAACTCATCACCAATTAGAGCAGAAAGAATCTTTGAACTACGAGGGACAAAGTCCTCTGCAAGTAGTGCATCGATGTCATCGAACTTAGGCAGCTCTGATGGGAAAAATAGACCTTGGTTACGGCCTAGACCTTGACGAACGGCTTGGCCAAAAGAGACTTGCTCATCGTTTTCTTTGATGTTGTACAGCTTCATAACTCACTTCCTGTAACGATCGAACCTTGTTTATCTAAGCGACAAACGTGGACGAATCCTTCTTCATTTTGTACGTAATTTTGTTCTAACCAGCGTGCAACACGCTCGGCGACATCTTGTTCTTTGCAAATGCTAAATAGCGTAGGGCCACTACCAGAAATTCCAGTAGCTAATGCTCCTGCTGACGTTGAATATTTACGTGCATCAGCAAACCCTGGAAGCAGTTTCTCACGATATGGTTCAGCAATCACGTCTTTGATCATCTTAGCGGCTAGCTCCGGCTGACCAGAGTGACAAGCATGAATAAAGCCCGCTAAATGACGACCATGGGCAATCACATCCTGACGGCGATACTGAGAAGGCAAGATCTCTCGCGCTTCGGCCGTTGAAACCTTGATGCCCGGGTAAGCCATTACCCAATACCAATCGTCAAAACATGGAACCTCTTGGCTAATAATGCCAAGCTCTTCCAACATTAATTGCACACCACCAAGGTAACATGGCGCTACGTTATCGTAATGTATGCCACCTGAAATCTTACCTTCCATTTCACCCATCAGAGCAAGCAGTTCAGTTTCATTCAACGGTTGGCCATGAAAACGGTTCAAGGCATCAAGCGCCGCGACAATTGAACATGCACTTGATCCTAAACCAGAGCCGATAGGCATGTTCTTCTCTAGCGTCATCTCTAGATACTTAACTGAGATACCTTTCTTGTCTAACTCGCGAGAGAACACAACCCAGCAGTCGTAGACAATATTTTCTTTGGTTTCAGTTGGCAGCTTAGAAACAAAGCTGCCTGCTGTTTTTAGCGAGAATGGTTCATCACCGGCTTTAACCATTACTCGGTCACCAAGCAATGTGCCATCCACTGGAGACACAGCGGCCCCCAGCACATCAAAACCTACACTGACATTGCCGATTGATGCAGGAGCATAAACAACAACATCCATATCACTTGAACTCATTCCTAAACTCCTAATTTCCAACCAAGAGTACGCATCACATCAGAGAATACGCCTGCTGCTGTAACTTCAGTACCTGCACCGTAGCCACGCAGAACGAGTGGGATTGGCTGGTAGTAACGGCTGTAGAATGCCAGAGCGTTCTCGCCATCTTTAATCTTAAACATTGGGTCATCGCCATCAACAGCTGCGATACGAACCTTACATTTACCTTCAGCGATCTCACCCACATAACGAAGTACTTTGCCTTCTTCTGCTGCGATGGCTGACTGCTCTTTGAAGTATGCATCCGCTTCTGGCAAGCGAGCCATGAACTCGTCAACTGTACCTGAGTCATCAAAACCCGGTGGCAATGCTTGGTCAACTTCAACATCTTCAAGCTCAAGTGCCATACCCGCTTCACGAGCAAGAATAAGCAGCTTACGCGCAACGTCCATACCAGACAGATCATCACGAGGATCCGGCTCAGTGAAGCCGTTATCTTTAGCAATGTTGGTTGCTTGGCTGAGTGTCATACCCTCATCAAGCTTGCCGAAAATGTAAGACATTGAACCAGAAAGAATGCCGTTGAACTTCTCAAGCTCATCACCCGCAGAAATTAGATTCTGTAGGTTTTCGATTACCGGTAGACCTGCGCCTACTGTTGTCTCGTACATCAACTTACGACGAGAGTTACGCGCCACTTCACGAAGCTGATGGTAGTAAGCCATGCTTGCTGTGTTGGCTTTTTTGTTTGGTGTTACAACGTGGAAACCAGCCGCTAGGAAATCAGCGTATTGCCCGGCAATACCTTCGCTAGACGTACAATCAACCAACACAGGGTTGATGATGTGGTTACGTTGAACAAGTGCCGCTAAACGCGCTAGGCTGAATTCTTCAGTCGCACTCGACATACGGTCACGCCACTGCTCTAGCGGTAGACCATCGCTGTCTAGCAGCAAGCCTTTGCTGTTTGCTAAACCACATACGCGAATCACGATGCCTTTTTCAGCCAGTTTGCCTTGTTGACGTTGGATTTGGTCAACAAGCTCACCACCAACACCGCCAACACCGACAACGAAGACGTCTAGGAAGTGCTTAGAGTTAAATAGGTTCTCGTGACACGCTTTGATTGCTTCCGAGATTTTATCTTCAGGGATAACCGCAGAGATAGCGCGCTCTGAAGAGCCTTGAGCAATAGCAACGATGTTAACGTTCACTTCAGCTAAAGAAGAGAAGAACTGAGAAGCAACACCACGTGATGTACGCATACCGTCACCCACCAACGTCACAATCGCAACATCATCCATGAACTCAACGGGCTCTAATAGGCCATCTTTAAGTTCGAGTTCAAACGCATCTGATAACACTTGCTTCGCTTTCACTTTGTCAGCAGATTCAATACAGAAGCTGATGCTGTATTCTGAAGAAGATTGAGTAATAAGGACAATAGAAACGCCTGCAGAAGACATCGCGCCGAATACACGACTCGCCATGCCTACCATGCCCTTCATACCTGGGCCTGATACGTTAACCATCGTTAGGTCACTTAGCGTAGTGATACCTTTGATCGCTAGGTTATCTTCGCCAGTGTCTTGGCCAATCAAAGTGCCTGCACCCTGTGGGTTGAAGCTGTTTTTGATCAGACATGGAATATGGAATTGTGCGATAGGTGCGATTGTTTTCGGGTGTAGAACTGAAGCACCGAAGTAAGAAAGCTCCATCGCCTCTTGGTAGCTAAGTGATTTAAGAAGACGGGCATCATCCACTAAGCGTGGGTCACAGTTATAAACGCCATCGACGTCAGTCCAAATCTCACAGCAATCAGCACGTAGACATGCCGCTAGAACTGCAGCTGAGTAGTCAGAGCCGTTACGGCCAAGCGTTACTAACTCGCCTTTATCATTACCAGCAGTAAAGCCCGGCATGATATTTACGTGACCTTTAGGAAGCGGTGATTGGCGGAAGTTCTGAGTTGAAATGTCCACATCCACCATAGCTTCAAGATGATCACCTTGAGCATAGAGGTATTCCACAGGGTCAATCAGGCTTGCTGGTTGGCCTTTCGCTTCCAGCACCGCTTTCATTAGCTGGATTGAAACTCGCTCACCTTTACTAATGATACGAGCATTTACGTGATTCGGGCACATGCCCAGTAGGTTAATACCATTCACGAACTGCTTAAGTTGAGCAAGAGAGGTATCGACTTGCTCTTGAAACGCAGAGCCATCTACTGACGGCAATACCGCTTGAATCTCTGCAAACAGTGCAGAAAATGATGATTCGATCTCTGAAATCTGTGTGTCAGCTTCACCGTTTTTCAGTGCAGCTTCAATAACAGCGACCAACTTATTGGTTGTTTTTCCTGGAGCCGATAGTACAACGGCTAGCTCTTCTTGCTGGGCATTATTAGCGATGATATCAGCCGCTCGTAAAAAACGATCTGCATCAGCTAATGATGAACCTCCAAACTTTAAAACGCGCATCCCTTTCTCCATAAGTCATAAAAATGGTACAAAAAAAGGCCTGTATCTTGTTGGATACAGGCCTTTTTTTTTTAAAATCCGTTACTTAGCAGCCTGCCCCAACAATGTGAATGTCGGTAATAATAATGGTGGTGGTCATTACTAGGTGGCTTACATGCTGCATATCAAATTCTCTGCTTGTGCTTTACTCTACGTGTATCAATTTTTACTACTATGCGTCAATGAAAAGTTGCTTTTTTTTTACATTCACACCGTTTTTCAGAGCAAACCTTCATTTAAGAGATAAAACACCCTGCATCAACCTGCCATTCAGAGACTGGATTAACTCATCAAACAAATAGAAGTAATCAGTTGCATATATAGTCATAACAAAATGCTCTATCGATAGTACAGCGAACATACAAGTCCTGTGCTTTAATTGAACAATAACGTTCGAAAAACAATAATAATGACATCAGGAGTGGGAAATGAAGAGATTACTTATTCTTTTAGTCTTTGCTATGCCTGTTGTTTGTTCAGCTAACAGTTTACCGCTACTGAGCAGCTTGCCTTTGCTCCCAAGTCAAATCGATAGCTCTGCCCATAAGTTTTTTATCTCCACGCAAAGTACATCGAGTGAAAGCTTTGATACTTGGACAGTAGACAGTGGTTATTCTTATAGCTTGTTTTCTGATGTGGATCTTTATGTCGGTACACGAATCAACACTGCTGCACTGAAATATGAGAGTGGATTCTTGAGTGGTGTTAGTTATCAGTTTTCCGAAAGAGTCTCTTTCAACAGCTCTCTACACACCTATAACAATGAAACAGAAGACAGTGATAAATCGGTAGCCGCAGAGCTTTCCAGCCGCGTGCAGCTAACCGACAATCTAGATATGCATGCCACCCTTGATTATGAAGAGTGGCAACAAGGTGTTGAGGTAGGATTAGGGTTTCGCTTCTAATCTATCCCACTTCTTTATTGATGAGCCCGTTAAGATTCAATCAACAATTCCGTTGAAATTAACACACCATTCCAATCGGCATAAATGTAATCACCGGGCTGAATCAGTTGATTGTGTATAGAGAGCGTCACATTCACTTGCCCAACACCGTGCTTCTCGGTTTTAAATGGAGAAGCTCCGAGAGCTTGAATACCAAGATCCATCTGCGCCATCATCGCAACATCACGCACCGCACCATTCACAATGACGCCTTCCCAACCATTTTCGATGGCTAGAATAGCCAATTGGTCGCCAAGTAACGCTTTTTGACACGAGCCATTACCGTCTACAACGAGTACTTTGCCGCAGCCATCGGTCTCTAAAACCTCACGAACCTTGGAATTATCGTGATAACAACGAACTGTTACAATTTTCCCCCAGAACGCACCACGCTGGCCGAAGTTCTGTAATGGCATATTCAGTAGCGTGACTTTGCTTTCAAACTCATCACATAAGTCAGGTGTTATATCGTGCATATATCCTCCGTGAGTAAGGCAAACCTATTAAGTCAGGTGAGCCTCTATGCTTTTATATATTATTAAAATTAATCCTTTGTTTTCATTGCTCTATGCCCAATTTAATACGAAATAAAAGTTGATTGAGCATATTTATCTACTAGACTCTAAGGATAGCTTTCAGCTTCCTTGGTTCATAGTCCGGTCTTTAGCAAGCAAGATGTGCGAAACATCTCGAATAATCATTCTTATTTTGGTGCTAAATAGTCACCATAACATTGGTTAAGTTGTAGCCATACTATTAAAGTTTGTTGCGATACGGCAATTGATGTAAATCAACAAAGTGAATGGAATTAACATTCTCGCGTTGTTAGCATGCTGTTAACATTATAGAATCCTCTTAAATCACTAAAAGAATGATTGAAAGGCGTACTGGATCTACGTTATTGGGCAATACTTCAAGGAAGGCAGATAGCTGGAAGTAAGTGTTTTTTTGAAAACTTTAAGTTATCATCAAAAATACATTACCTGTATGTTATGTTTTGCCTAGAATTTATTCTATTAGCACAGTTTCGTCACAAATTTAGGTACCGCCAAATGCAAACCCCGCAGATTCTTATCGTTGAAGATGAGCAAGTAACTCGTAACACTCTAAAGAGTATTTTTGAAGCAGAGGGATATGCTGTTTTTGAGGCTAGCGACGGTGAAGAGATGCACCAAGTGCTATCTGATAACCAAGTTAACCTTGTAATTATGGACATCAACCTTCCAGGTAAGAATGGCCTACTACTTGCGCGTGAACTGCGTGAGCAAGCAAATGTAGCGCTTATGTTCTTAACTGGTCGTGATAATGAAGTTGATAAGATCCTTGGCCTAGAAATCGGCGCTGATGACTACATCACTAAGCCTTTCAACCCTCGTGAGCTGACTATCCGTGCACGTAACCTTCTTAACCGTTCAATGAGCACAAGCTCTGTTCAAGAAGAAAAGCGTAGCGTTGAAAAGTACGAGTTCAATGGTTGGGTACTAGATATCAACAGTCGTTCTCTGGTTAGCCCAGATGGCGAAGGCTACAAGCTACCTCGTTCAGAGTTCCGTGCTCTACTTCACTTCTGTGAGAACCCAGGTAAGATCCAAACACGTGCAGACCTTCTTAAGAAGATGACTGGCCGTGAGCTTAAGCCACACGATCGTACTGTAGACGTAACAATCCGTCGTATTCGTAAGCACTTTGAATCTGTTTCTGGTACACCAGAAATCATCGCGACGATTCACGGTGAAGGCTACCGCTTTTGTGGTGACCTAGAAGACTAATTCGATTCGCGCTTCTGGCCGTTTAGTTCTTGCCGTCGATTAGCACTTCTAACCGATAGCACTTCTAACCGATAGCACTCTAACCAGTTAGTACTTATAAACAGTTAGTACTTCTAGCAATCGAAGCGTGATCAATCGTTATTAAAAAGGGAGAATGCCAACGCATTCTCCCTTTTTTATTGTTAATTGTTCGCTAAGGTTTTAGTAAACCGTATCTACCTTAACGTCTTTCTCGACTAACCACTTCACGGTTTCGCCATCTTTGAGTTCAATCGCAACATCAACAGGCTTATCACTGTCGATCTCTAACTGCCATACAAAAGCGACTTCCCACTGGGTTTCACTATGTGTTCTTAAATCTAGATCGTCAGCAGTTACCAACAAGGTATCTGCACCCTGTTTAACCGTCACACTCTCAACCGCAAGTGTTGCTGGTAATTGTGAGTCAGACTCTAGGTAGATAGCACCATGCAAAGTCTTATCTTGAGCCTCCCCAATCGTAGGCATTTTGTTGTGCCACAGGTTGCTTTTCATTGTGACTGTCGCTGCAGATACTTCGACTTGATTATCTTGCTGCCATTCTACTTGTGGCGCAGAACAACCCGCTAATGCTACTACACATACGGCAAATGCTAATTTTTTCATCATTCTTCTACCTTTGATTTAACCAACTCTTTAAGACTTCAATATCATTTTGGTATTCGTTATTTATTTCATCAACCCAATCTGAAATGTTCTCCCACCACGCAGGCATATCTGGAGATTGAGCTTTCTGAGCAACTTGCTGTATGCGTTTCAGGCCAATGGAACCTGCTGCACCTTTAATCTTGTGTGCCTCAGAAACGATACTGTCTTGATCTTTCGCAACCATATTGGAATTCAATATTTCCATATATTCCGGCATCATATCTTCAAACATCACGATGCTATCCAAAACAGGTTTCGACCCGACAATGTCAACATAAGACTCTAGCATATCAATATCAAGCAAAGTGGTATCAATCGTTGAAAGAGCCGGCTTACTCGCTGTTACTTTCTCAATGCCGGTTACTTTTTCAACATCCTTTGCAGTATCAATACCCTTAGCTTTCTCAATAACCTCTGGCGCATCCTCGATAAGATCGCTGATGACATCCTGGATTGCACGAACCGACAGTGGTTTACTGATCGCTTCGTCCATACCTTTCTGGAAGTACTCTTGCTTGTTGTTTAATACGTTCGCGGTTAATGCCACCAAAGGCGGCAGCTTGCTGTATTTCTCGCGGTAGTATTGGGCAATGTCGAAACCAGTCATATCTGGTAACTGGATATCCAGTAATACCAAGTCATAATCTTTCGGGTTGAAAACGATTTGTGCCTCTTTACCCGTCATTACCACTGTCACTTCATGCCCTAGGCTTTCAAGTAAAGAACGAGCTACTGTGATATTGAGCTCAATGTCTTCGACCATGAAAATCTTAAGGTTGGACTGCTTTCTTGGCGTTTTGATCAGAGCCTGAGTATCGTGATTAACTGGAACTCGAATCGAAACCGTAAAGGTACTACCAAAACCCTCTTCACTAGTGACTTCAATGTGACCATCCATCATATTGATCAGCTGTTGAGATACAGCAAGACCAATTCCGGTACCGACAGCGTGTAAATTGTCTGTTCCCGACTTTACCTGATAGTACATCGCGAAGATCTTCTCGATTTCGCTTTCAGGGATACCAATCCCGGTATCTTCTACTTCCATCGTGATGTTGGCAAAGTCGCCATCAATTTCAGCGCTGACCGTCATCACGACACCACCATCTTTGGTGAACTTCATCGCGTTGCTTACAAGGTTCCACAATACCTGTCTAAGACGAGTACCATCCACCTCAACTGCAGATGGGAGATCGGACAATCTTTCTAGATCAAACCTCAACCCTTTCTGCTCTGCCATTAACGCAGAAATGCTTTCGATCTCAACAACGAAATCTTCAAAATTGATAGGGGTTGGGAATAGCTCAAGCTTACGGCGGTCGAACTTATCCATGTCGATAATATCGTTAAAGATATTACCCAGTGTCACCGCACTCACCTTGATGGTTTGCATCTGCTTACGCTGCTCGGTCGTCAGCTGGCTATCCAATAACATGCGGCTCAAGCCGATGATGCCATTGAGCGGTGTTCTTAGCTCGTGGCTAATGGTTGAGATAAAGGTGGTCTTATCGCGACTGGCTTTCTCTAGTGATTCTTGGTGCTCTTTACGCTCGGTAATATCACGACCAAAACCAACCAAGCCAAGGTGGCGACCATCTTTACTGTAGAAAGGCACCTTACGCAGCTCGAAGTAACTCTTACGTCCATCGGGGTATTCAAGCCATTGGTCATAGGTCAAAGCTTGGTTGTCAGCAAAGACTTTCTTATCGGTTTCAACAACTTGCTGGGCTACCTCTTTGCTGTAGACATCCCAAGGCGTCAAACCAACTAGCTCTTTTTCTGTTTTGCCCGTGAGTTCTTCAACCGCTCGGTTGCAACCTGAAAACACACCATCTTCATTGCGATAATAAATGAGGTCAGGCGAGGCATCGATAAACGAACGCAACAGCGCCGTACGTTCTGCTAATTCAAGCTGAGTTCGCTCACGCTGAAACACTTCGTTCTCAAGATCATGCATTGCTTCTGCACGCGCTTCTTCGGCTTTTTCACGATCTTCAATTTCTTGGTTGAGCTTTTCGATATTGAGTTGCAGTTTATTGTTGAGTTCTTGATCTCGCTCTCGCATGTCACCCAGCTTAGAGACCAATTTAGCCAACCTTTGGCGAGACTCTTCCAGTTGATCGACCACGACTGAGAGAAAATAGACCGCCCAAGGTGTGATCACTAAACCGAAGAAAACCGAACGGACAATGTCGATATCATCAACATTACCTTTGAGTGCGAGGGTGATACCGACTTGTACAACAACAGCAAGGGCAACAAGCGCTAGGGCGAGTAAGATAGAAAAGCGGACAATCCCCAATTTTACGAGCAGATCCACGTAATACTGGGCAAGATTTTTCATGGGTTTCATTTAGCGCTCCACGCGATAAGACTAGCAACATTCTACCTTGTTTGAAGAAAGTAGGTAAGCTAGCTACATCACACGCAGCAAGAGATTAGCGGTAATATCGAAGGTTAATCAACCAATATTAATACTAACCAAGCAATATCAATACTAGCCAAGCCACATAAATATTAGCCAAGTAATATAAATGCTAAACAAGAAAAAGACGGAGTCACTAAGTTACCCATTCTATAAAGTTAGTGAATAGAGTATGGATGCACTATCGAACGATTTCGACCATCAGATTTCGCTTGATACAACGCACTGTCAGCCAAGGCAACAGCAGACTCCATTTCGTCATCAGGTGTTGGTATATAAGAGACAATACCAATACTCACCGTGATGGAGTCTGACACTGTCGACTTCTCATGAACTAATCCTAGTTTTTGCACTTCATCATGAATTCGACGAGCTACCATAAGCGCACCTTCTGTGGTTGTGTTTGGGAGAATAAAGCCAAACTCTTCACCACCGTATCGAGCCACGCAATCCGAAGAGCGATTCAACACCTGCTTAAAGGCTTGTGAAACCTGAATCAAAGCATCGTCACCTTGTTGGTGTCCATAGAAATCGTTATAGCCTTTAAAGAAGTCGATGTCACACAGCATAATCGTCAACGGCAATTTCTCACGCACATGATGATGCCACAATGTAGACAGCTGCTCATCGAAGCGACGTCGATTGGATACCTGGGTTAAACTATCCATAAAACTGAGGCGCTCAAGCTCTAAATTGGCTTCTTCAAGTTTCTGCTCGGCGAGGTAACGTTCTGTGATATCACGAGCCATGATCAGTACACCATTGGTACTCGATGCAGGGTCTCTAAAAGGCGACTTCACTACATCATACCAAGTAAACTCTCCATCACTTGAAACCAGTTTGTCGATGTAACGCAACGAGTTACCTTGATGAAGCACTTGATGATCACTCTCTGATACGCGCATATAAATGCTATTTGGTACTACGTCTTGTAGACGTTTACCCACTAAATCACTGACTTCAGAAATACCCAACGCTGCCACAAATGGCTTATTACACGCCTGGTAAACCATATTTTCGTTGAAGATACCAATCGAGTCAGGGCTCGCTTCCAAGATGTTTTGTAAAATGGTGTCACGTTGTGCAAGTGCAACTTCAGTATCTTTACGCTTTTCCATTTCCCCACGCAGTTGTTGCTGCATGTCATGCCAATCCGTCACATCGTGACTTATCGAGAGCGTACCTATGGTTTCCCCACTTTGCGAGAGCAAAACACTTTGATAGGTTTCAAGGAGACACCCCTTACCATCTTGGTCTGTGGTCCATGAGCGCTCACTGACACGACCTTTTAAGGCACCACTAGACACACTTAAAGTGCCCTCTTCAGGGCGACCATGCCAAAACTTTTTAAACGCACGATTACTCGCGACCAATTCACCCTTTTGATCGATGACATAGACCAACTCAGATAAAGAATCCAAAGCGGTACGAGCAACATTGAGATCACGAACCTCTTGGGAAATCTCTTCGTTGGTACTTTTATAAGGGGAAGCATGTATCATCCAAGCCTTTCTACTTCTAAAGTGGATCTTACGACCCACCAAGTTGATCTTAAAAGACTCAAATTCAGAAAGAACCCAGGACGAGAGATACTCAAACGTTCGAGAGTTGATGTGATCAGTGAGGTAATGACGAAAACTATTCTCAGCTTCCACTGTTGGAAAACGAAAGTGAGTGCCGATTTGGCGGATACCAAGCAACTGCATGGCTTGGCGATTGGCGTACAAGATCTCGCCACTTCGGATGTCAACAAAATAAAGAGGTGAAGGCGTAGCGAGAAGAAGCTGTTCAATATATGACTGGTAACGTAAATAAATATGCCAGCAGATGAGACCTATCAGCAATAGAACAACGATATATATACCGTAGCCATACGCCCTATCCCATAACCAAGTCATTACCAGTTCCATCTGCTCTCAATCTATACTTATAAATTCTGTGAGGGAAATGTTACCACTATTTGTTGGTTTTATCTGCTGTTACCTACAGTCACCCATCCCTATCAATTGGTCGCGTTTAAAACAGGTTGCGTGTACTCGAATGCAAAGCCTGTTTTAATGCCTTGTGCGCCGGTTTTATCAAGCGAACGACCAATCTCAGTCATCGCCAACCAACGGTTCTCACACCATAAAGGGGAGAGTAGTGTCGGGCGTCTCGCCGCAGAAGATACACGATGATAAACCACGTCCGCTGGTGTGCGTTGAATGATCTCACTCGCGATATCAATGTACTCCTCAAGGCTTGGTGCTTCTAGCTTTCCTGCCTTCCAGGCTTTAGCCATGGTACTGCCTTCAACAATATGAAGCCCGTGAAGCTTGATACCATCAGTGCCAGCTGCTAATACCTTCTCTAGAGTTTCAAGGTTATCCGCTTTGGTTTCTTTGGGCAGGCCGACAATAAGGTGAGTACATACCTTGATTCCTAAAGCACGTGCGCGCTGGGTGATCGTTTCATACACAGTGAAATCGTGTCCGCGGTTAATTCGCTTGAGGGTTTTATCATTGGCTGTTTGCAGGCCGAGCTCTAGCCAAATTTCGTAACCTTGCTTAACGTACTCCGCGAGCAGATCGAGTACCGCATCCGGCACACAGTCTGGTCTCGTGCCAACACAAAGGCCAACAATCTCTGCTCCAGGTGCTTTTAGAGCCTCTTCATACATATTCTTGAGTACTTGCACCTCAGCGTAAGTACTGGTGTACGCCTGAAAATAAGCAAGATACTTCTTGGCACGAGCGATTTCACCCGCACGATCTGTTAATTGATCAGCAATACTTTGAACTTGAGTTTGTTCATCGGCAAAAGAAGCTACATTGCAGAAGGTACAACCGCCACGGCCAATTGTCCCGTCTCGGTTTGGGCAACTAAACCCACCGTGAAGTGTCAGCTTGTGAACCTTCTCGCCATAACGACGTTGGAGATCTTGGCCGATAGTATTAACTAACTCGTGTAATTGCATATTTTCAAAGCACTCAAGTAAATAAGAATGAATATCAGTCTTTTTTGAAAAAAAATTACATCCCTGCAAAATTCGACCAATTAGTTTACGCAAGGATTTTTGCGAGCAACCTATCAAATATCAATAAACATGCAAAAAATAAGCTCTATTTGCCTAATGTTGCACATTTGTTAGGCATTAAATTCAAAACAAAACGAAAAAAATGGTCTACATCGGTTAACTTTAATTGCAATTCGCCTAGACAAAATTGTAGGATACTTACACATATTGGCTATTTCTGAGTGTTTACTTACATCAAAAACTTGCCAATAAGTCGGTGATGTCCATACCCCACCTATATAAACCACTAGTTTGTGGTCAAAAACAAACGGATATCACTAAGGATTGTTTTTCTCGCAATACTTTTCCTGCGAGATACGGAAAGGATTCAAACCGCCAGCATAGGCAGGTTTAGACCCATAAATATAAAAGGACAAGGCTAACTTTATACAAAGAAGTTGCGCCTAGATTTAACTGGAAGGATGTATCTATGGTAGATCAAGAGCAGAACTCACAGGGTCTGTATACTCCTGAATTGGAGCATGACGCTTGTGGTATCGGTTTTGTTGCTCATCTTAAGAATCGCAAATCTCATGATGTAGTAACTCAAGCACTCGATATGCTTGCACGTATGGAACACCGTGGCGGCCAAGGCTGTGATCCGTGTTCTGGTGATGGTGCAGGTATCCTGCTACAGAAGCCACACGAATTCTTACTAGAAGAAGCCGTAAAGCTTGGAATTAAACTGCCATCTTTTGAAAAATATGGTGTTGGTGTTGTACTTTTCCCTAAGGATGAATACAAACGTGCACAGTGTCGTGACATTCTAGAACGCAATGCACAGCGCCTTGAGTTAGAAGTTATCGGTTACCGAGAACTTCCAACTGACAATTCAATGATTGGTGCTGACCCACTAAGCACTGAACCTCAATTTGAACACGTATTTATTTCTGGCGGCCCTGGTATCACACCAGAAGAGCTTGAGCGTAAACTGTATGTTCTACGTAACTACACGGTTCGTGTATGCCTAGAAAGCGTGTCAAACATCGGTGACGACTTCTACATCAACTCTATGTCTTACAAGACATTGGTGTACAAAGGTCAGCTAACAACAGAACAAGTTCCTCAGTACTTCCTAGACCTGCAAAACCCAACCATGGTGACAGCTCTAGCACTGGTACACTCTCGCTTCTCTACCAATACATTCCCTCGTTGGCGTCTGGCTCAGCCTTTCCGTTACATCGCGCATAATGGCGAAATCAATACGGTTCGCGGCAATCTAAACTGGATGAAAGCACGTGAAGCAATCCTAGAGTCGGATCTGTTTACACAAGCTGAAATCGACATGCTGCTTCCTATCTGTCAGGAAGGTAGCTCGGATTCATCAAACTTCGATATGGCGCTTGAGCTACTTGTTCTTTCAGGTCGTACTCTGCCACACGCATTAATGATGATGATCCCTGAAGCATGGCAAGAAAACAAAAACATGGATCCAACTCGTCGTGCGTTCTACCAGTACCACGCGAACGTAATGGAACCATGGGATGGCCCAGCTTCTGTCTGCTTCACTGATGGTGTTCAAGTTGGTGCAACACTTGACCGTAACGGTCTGCGTCCTTCTCGCTACACAGTAACGAAAGACGACTTCCTAGTGATGGCGTCTGAATCTGGTGTTGTTGAGATCGCTCCCGAAAATGTTGAATACCGTGGTCGTTTACAACCAGGTCGTATCTTCGTTGCTGACCTTGAGCAAGGCCGCATCATTTCTGACGAAGAAGTGAAAGACGGTATTGCTAAAGCACAACCCTACGAAAAATGGGTTGAAGAGAACCTTCTGAGCTTGAAAAAGCTACCTGATGCGAACAACGAATTTAACCAACCTTCTCCAGAAAAGTTGCTTCATAAACAACAATCGTTTGGTGTGAGCTCTGAAGAAGTAAACGAAATCATTCTACCTCTTGCGAAAACAGGCTACGAGCCACTTTCTGCAATGGGCGCTGACTGGCCGCTAGCGATTCTTTCTCATCAATCGCAGCACCTTTCAAACTACTTCAAGCAATTATTTGCACAAGTAACTAACCCGCCAATCGATCCGATTCGTGAGCGTATGGTTATGTCTCTGAACACTTACCTAGGTAAGGATCAGAACCTACTTGCTGAAACGCCTGAACACTGTCAAAAAGTAGAACTTGAGTCTCCAGTTCTGTCTAACTCTGAGTTAGAGAAGCTACGTGCAATCGATAACGAGCACCTTCAAGCGAAGACGCTGGATATCGTATTCCAAGCAAACGGAGACAACGGTAAGTTAGAGCGCGCACTTAAGCGTATCTGCCAATACGCAGAAGACGCCGTGATTGATGGCTACTCTATCATCCTACTGACAGACCGTGCGGTTAACTCTACCCACGCCGCTATTCCAGCAATGCTGGCAGTTGGCGCGGTTCACCACCATCTTATCCGTAAAGGTCTAAGAGCTAAGTGTGACATTGTTGTTGAAACGGGCGATGCTCGCGAGACACACCACTTTGCAACGCTTATCGGCTACGGTGCGAACGCAGTTAACCCATACCTAGTTATTGAAACGATTGTTGAACTGCAACGTACGAAGAAGCTCGATCCAAACGTACACCCGCGTGAGTTATTCGATAACTACCGTAAAGGTGTCAACGGCGGTCTACTGAAGATCTTCTCTAAGATGGGGATCTCTACGCTACAGTCTTACCACGGTGCACAAATCTTTGAAGCACTTGGTGTAAGCAAGTCAGTAGTTGAAAAATACTTCACTGGTACTGTTTCTCGTATCCAAGGTCTAACGATCGATGATATCGCACGAGAGGTGCTAGTTCGTCACCGTGTTGGTTACCCAGCTCGTGAAATCCCAGCTCAGATCCTTGATGTTGGCGGTGTTTACCAGTGGAAACAACGTGGTGAGAAGCACCTATTCAACCCTGAAACGATTTCTCTACTTCAAGAATCGACGCGTAATAAAGATTACGGTCAGTTCAAGAAGTACGCAAAAGCAGTCGATGACCAAGGCGACAACGCAGCAACGCTACGTAGTCAACTGGACTTCATCAAGAATCCTGCTGGCTCTATTCCTCTTGCAGAAGTAGAACCCATCGAGAACATCCTTAAGCGTTTCGCAACCGGCGCAATGAGCTTTGGTTCAATCTCACATGAGGCTCACTCAACACTGGCTGTTGCAATGAACCGCATTGGCGCGAAATCAAACTCAGGTGAAGGTGGTGAAGATCCAGCACGTTTCGAACGCAAAGAAAACGGTGACTGGGAACGTTCAGCAATCAAACAGGTGGCTTCTGGTCGCTTTGGTGTAACGTCTTACTACCTATCTAACGCTGATGAGCTTCAAATCAAGATGGCTCAAGGAGCGAAACCTGGCGAAGGTGGTCAACTACCTGGTGATAAGGTTGATGATTGGATCGGTGCAACACGTCACTCGACTCCGGGCGTAGGTCTTATCTCTCCACCGCCACACCACGATATCTACTCAATCGAAGATTTGGCTCAGCTGATCTACGATCTGAAAAACGCGAACCGTAACGGCCGTGTCAACGTGAAGCTAGTATCAGAAGCTGGCGTAGGTACGATTGCATCGGGTGTAGCAAAAGCGAAAGCTGACGTAGTACTTATCGCAGGTTTTGATGGTGGTACGGGTGCATCTCCGATGTCTTCTATCCGTCACACTGGTCTGCCTTGGGAACTGGGTCTAGCAGAAACGCACCAAACACTACTGAAAAACGGCCTACGTAACCGTATCGTTGTTCAGTCTGATGGTCAGATGAAAACACCACGTGACCTTGCAGTCGCAACGTTACTTGGCGCTGAAGAATGGGGCGTAGCAACAGCTGCTCTAGTTGTTGAAGGCTGTATCATGATGCGTAAGTGTCACAAGAATACATGTCCTGTTGGTATCGCAACACAAAACAAAACTCTTCGTGAGCGTTTCGACGGCCGCGTAGAAGACGTAGTAACGTTCTTCCAATACATGGCTGAAGGTCTACGTGAAGTAATGGCTGAACTGGGCTTCCGTTCTATCGACGAGATGGTTGGTCAATCGCACAAACTTAAAGTTCGTGATGACATCGGTCACTGGAAGTACAAGAACCTAGATCTAACACCAGTACTGCACATTGAGCAGGCTCGTGCAGAAGATGGTATCTACAACCAGACAACACAGAATCATAATCTTGAAGACGTTCTAGACCGTAAGTTGATTCAGGCTGCAATCCCAGCGCTTGAGAAAGGTGAAGCGGTTACCGCTCAGTTCCCTATCATCAACACGGACCGTTCAGCAGGCACGATGCTGTCGAACGAAATCTCGAAGGTTTACAAAGACCAAGGTTTACCACAGCCAATGAACGTTAAGTTCCACGGTAGTGCAGGTCAATCGTTCGGTGCGTTCCTTGCGAAAGGCGTTAAGTTCGAAGTAGAAGGCGACGCGAACGATTACTGGGGTAAAGGTCTGTCTGGCGGTACTTTGGTACTGTACCCAGATGCGAAATCTACTATCGTTGCTGAAGACAACATCGTTGTGGGTAACGTATGTTTCTACGGTGCAACCTCAGGTGAATCTTTCATTCGCGGTATGGCTGGCGAACGTTTCTGTGTTCGTAACTCTGGTGCGAAGGTTGTTGTTGAGGGTGTTGGTGACCACGGTTGTGAATACATGACAGGTGGCGCGGCAATTATCCTTGGCTCAACGGGTCGTAACTTTGCTGCAGGTATGAGTGGCGGTGTCGCTTATGTTTGGGATAAAGCAGGCGACTTCGAAACCAAGCTCAACGCAGAACTTGTAGACCTAGATCCAATTGAACAAGAAGATAAAGATCTTCTACTAGATATGCTAACGAAGCATGTTGAATTCACAGGAAGTGAAGTTGCTCAGTCTTTCCTAGACAACTTTGAAGTAAGTGTCGCATCACTAGTTAAAGTAATGCCACGCGACTACAAAGCAGTTCTTGAGAAGCGTAAAGCTGAAGCACAACAGGCACAAACGGAAGAAGTGGAGGCAGTATAATGGGTAAGCCTACTGGATTTTTAGAACACGGTCGTGAGCTTCCAAAAAAGCTCGACCCGTCAGTTCGAATTGAAGACAACAAAGAGTTCGTACTTAACGAAGAGTTTGGTGAAAAGATCAGTACTCAAGCATCTCGTTGTATGGACTGTGGCGTACCTTTCTGTCACAACGGCTGTCCGATTGGTAACATCATCCCAGAATTCAATGACGCGGTTTATCGTGACAGCTGGGAAGAGGCTTGGAACATTCTAAGCTCTACCAACAACTTCCCTGAGTTTACAGGTCGTGTTTGTCCTGCTCCTTGTGAAAGTGCCTGTGTTCTTGGCATCAACCAAGACCCAATCACTATCTGTAATATCGAGAAAACGATTGTAGAAACTGCGTACCGTGAAGGGTACGCAAAGCCTAAGACACCACGCTCTCGTACAGGTAAAACTGTCGCGGTTATCGGTTCAGGTCCTGCTGGCTTAGCCGCAGCTGAGCAGCTAAACAGCGCTGGTCACTCGGTAACGGTATTTGAACGTGACGAGAAAGTCGGTGGTCTACTTCGCTTCGGTATCCCAGATTTCAAACTGGGTATGGACGTGATTGATCGTAAGATCAACCTAATGGCTGAAGCTGGCGTTGAGTTTAAAGTGAACCAACACATCGGTGTTGATGTTAATGCTCAACAGCTACGCCAAGAATTTGATGTGGTATTGCTAACGGGTGGTTCTACGGTTCCACGTGACTTGCCAATCCCAGGTCGTGAGCTGAAAGGCGTTCACTTTGCCATGGAATTCCTTGGTCAAAACAACCGCCGTGCCAACGACCTAGATCTTAAGACAGAAGAACTTCACGCTAAAGATAAGCACATTGTGGTTATCGGTGGTGGTGATACGGGGTCTGACTGTGTGGGCACATCAAACCGTCATAAAGCAGCAAGCATTACTCAGGTTGAGATCATGCCGATCCCACCAGAGAAACGCCCTGCAAATATGCCTTGGCCTCAATACCCAATGATCATGAAAACGACCACTTCTCACGAAGAGGGTTGTGAACGTCATTGGAACATCCTGACTAAAGAGTTCATCTCTGACGATAACGGTAATGTAACCGGACTTCGTATCGCTGACATCGTTTGGCAAGACGCAAAACCAGGCGAACGTCCAGGTTTTGATGAAGTAGCGAACTCTGAACGTGTTATCCCTTGTGACATGGCATTCCTTGCAATGGGCTTCTTACACCCAGAGCCAACAGGCGTGCTTGCTCAGCTAGACATTAAACTGGACGAGCGTGGTAACGTTGCTTCTGAAGGCTTTGCGACCAACCAGAAAGGCGTTTTCGCTGCTGGTGATATGCGTACTGGTCAATCTCTGGTTGTACGTTGTATTAATGAAGGTCGTGAATGTGCAATTGCCATTGATGACTTCTTAATGGGTAACTCAAACTTAGAAGCGAAAGCAGATTCACTCATGCTTTCCGCATAATATTTCTCGGGCTAGCGTCGATGACGTTAGCCTAGAGGAAAAGCAACACCCTTCCTAACTTTTATGTTTGGCTAGCACTCGATGCTAGCCTTTTTTCTATCTGGCCTTTAACTCTTTCTCAATCACTCCGGCTGTGCATGTTAAATCCCGTTAACATCTAGCTCTTATATCTCATTGATCTTCATCGACTATTTCAGATTATTACGTGGTTAATCGCGTTTACACATGATAATTAACCATGAACTTGACCTTAAACACAATTAGCTATACGTTGTAAAGCTGATGAAAATAAAACCAATCGGTTTTGTTAACACAACCAATAACGTTTTAGCTAGCTAAAAACAAACTATCAGTTTATATAAGAACAAGTTCATAAAAAATAACAAGTACATGAATAGTTAGTCATTTACTGTCTGGATGACAGCGAAGCAAAAGGGAGAATTGCAATGGCTCTATATGATCCTAGTCTTGAAAAAGACAACTGTGGATTTGGTTTAATAGCGCAAATGGAAGGCCAACCGAGTCATAAGTTGGTGCGAACTGCTATTTCAGCCCTCGATCGCATGACACACCGTGGTGGTATCGCCGCGGATGGTAAAACCGGAGATGGCTGTGGCTTATTGCTACAGAAGCCAGACTCTTATCTCAGAATTATTGCTGAAGAGAATAACTTCAAGCTCGGCAAGCAATACGCTGTCGGCATGATTTTCTTCAGCCAAGATCCAATCAAAGCGCAATCGGCGCAAGACATCGTCAATAAAGAACTCGCTCAAGAGACTTTAACCGTAGCGGGCTGGCGTGTCGTGCCGACCAACACCGACGTATTAGGCCCAATCGCCAAAGATTCTGTTCCCAATATTCAACAAGTGTTTATCTCGGCCCCAGCAGGTTGGCGTGAGCGCGATATTGAACGACGCCTTTATATCGCTCGTCGTCGAATTGAAAAGCAGATCACCGAAGACAAAGATTTTTATATTTGTAGCCTGTCGACTCAAGTCATGGTCTACAAAGGCTTGTGTATGCCCGCCGATCTTCCGCGATTTTACCTCGATCTTGCAGACTTACGTATGGAATCTGCAATATGTCTGTTCCACCAGCGTTTCTCAACTAATACTCAGCCGCGTTGGCCACTGGCTCAACCATTCCGCTATTTGGCACACAATGGTGAGATCAATACCATTGAAGGCAACCGTCAATGGGCTAAAGCTCGCGCCTATAAATTCTCTTCACCGCTGCTGCCCGATTTACAAACTGCCGCACCTTTTGTGAATGAGACAGGATCAGACTCCTCAAGCCTAGACAACATGCTCGATCTATTCCTTGCCGGTGGTATGGATGTATTCCGAGCGATGCGTATGCTTGTACCGCCCGCTTGGCAAAACCACCCAGACATGGATCCAGAACTTCGTGCCTTTTACGATTTCAACTCCAAGCACATGGAACCGTGGGATGGCCCTGCGGGTATCGTACTGTCTGACGGCCGTTATGCTGCATGTAACCTCGACAGAAACGGATTACGCCCTGCTCGCTATGTGATCACAAAAGACAACCTAATCACCTTGGCATCCGAAGTCGGTATCTGGAATTATGCGCCAGACGAAGTGGCAGAGAAAGGACGTGTTGGCCCTGGTGAATTACTCGTTATTGATACGCGTCGCGGTAAGCTATGGCAATCGAACGAGATCGACAATGATCTGAAAGGCCGTCACCCATATAAAGAGTGGATGGATAAGAACGTTCACAAATTAACACCGTTTTCCGCACTAGCAGATGACCAAGTCGGTAAGCGTAATTTTGATGATGACACCCTAAAAACCTATCAAAAACAGTTTGCAATGAGCAACGAAGAGTCAGACCAAGTACTGCGTGTACTTGGTGATATGGGACAAGAAGCGGTCGGTTCTATGGGCGACGATACGCCAATGGCAGTGCTGTCTTCTAAAGAGCGCCTAATCACCGACTATTTCCGTCAGAAGTTTGCTCAAGTCACCAACCCACCAATTGACCCTTTGCGTGAAAAACACGTTATGTCTCTGGCAACCAGTATCGGCCAAGAGATGAATGTGTTCTGTGAAACCGATGGGCATGCTTACCGTGTGACATTTGATTCACCCGTTCTGCTTTATTCTGATATGCAGCAACTTCTGCAATTAAATCAAAAGCATTATGGCCATACGATTCTTAGCATGCACTATGACCCAGCAGAAAAAGATCTCGAACAAGCCATCAACGACTTGTGTGATCGTGCGGTTCAAGATGTACGTGACGGAGCCGTTTTGGTTGTGCTTTCAGACAAAGGTTTAGAGAAAGGTAAGCTACCCGTTCCAGCAGCGATGGCTGTCGGTGCAGTACAAACTCGACTCGCAGACACCAACCTACGTTGTGATGCTAACATCGTGGTTGAAACAGCAACTGCACGCGACCCACATCAATTTGCCGTACTGCTTGGCTTCGGCGCAACCGCGGTTTACCCGTATCTCGCTTATGAAGCTCTGGGCAAAATGTTGGACGAGGGTTCATTAGATAAAGACTATCGCACTGCATTGCAAAATTACCAAAACGGCATCAACAAAGGTCTGTATAAGATCATGTCGAAGATGGGTATATCGACAATTGCTTCGTATCGCTGCTCGCAGTTATTTGAGGCGGTCGGCTTACATACCGATGTCGTTGATTTGTGTTTCCGTGGCGTAACGACTCGTATCCAAGGCGCTAGCTTTAGCGACTTCCAACAAGATATCTATAATCTATCTCGTAAAGCATGGACTAAGCGTAAACCACTGGAACATGGTGGCTTACTCAAATATGTACATGGCGGCGAATACCACGCGTACAACCCAGATGTAGTCAGTACCTTGCAAACCGCCGTAAAGACAGGTGAAACCTCAGATTATCAATCTTTTGCGAAGCAAGTTAATGCTCGTCCTGCTGCTATGCTACGCGACTTAATGAGCCTCAAAAAAGCCGATCAACCTCTGCCACTAGAACAAGTCGAGCCAAGTAGCGATCTCTTTAAACGCTTCGACTCGGCAGCCATGTCGATTGGTGCCTTGAGCCCAGAAGCGCACGAAGCACTGGCCATGGCGATGAACCGCTTGGGTGGTTACTCCAACTCTGGTGAAGGTGGTGAAGATCCACGACGCTTTGGTACTGATCGTAACTCCCGTATCAAGCAGATAGCTTCCGGTCGTTTTGGTGTGACGCCACATTACTTAACCAATGCGGATGTTTTACAAATCAAAGTCGCACAAGGTGCGAAGCCAGGAGAAGGCGGTCAGCTACCGGGCCATAAAGTCACGGCAGAAATCGCTAAGCTGAGATACTCAGTTCAAGGCGTGACTCTGATCTCTCCTCCTCCACATCACGATATTTATTCTATCGAGGATCTGGCGCAGCTGATTTTCGACCTTAAGCAAGTTAACCCTAAAGCCTTGGTTTCAGTAAAGTTAGTATCTGAACCGGGTGTAGGCACCATTGCTACGGGTGTAGCGAAAGCTTATGCCGACTTGATTACGATCTCCGGTTACGACGGTGGTACCGCGGCAAGCCCGCTGACTTCAGTGAAATACGCAGGTTGTCCTTGGGAGCTTGGCTTAGCCGAGACTCAACAAGCACTCGTTGCCAACGGACTTCGTCATAAGATCCGTCTGCAAGTCGATGGTGGTTTAAAAACCGGCCTCGACGTCATTAAAGGCGCGATTTTAGGTGCAGAGAGCTTTGGTTTTGGTACCGCACCAATGGTCGCCATGGGTTGTAAGTTCTTAAGAATTTGTCACCTAAACAACTGTGCGACGGGTGTGGCGACTCAAGATGAAACCCTACGTCGTGAATACTTCAAAGGCCTACCAGACATGGTGGTGAACTACTTTACCGGCCTAGCCGATGAAGTTCGCCAGTACCTTGCAGAACTTGGCGTAGAGAAACTTACTGATCTGATTGGTCGTACTGATTTGCTTGAAGCCGTTCAAGGCCTCACGGCGAAACAAAGCAAGCTCGATCTCTCTTCGATATTGGAAGCTCCGGTATCTGCTGAAGGTCATCCACTGTTTTGGACAGAGCCAAACGCACCCTTTGATAAGGCTCAGCTCAACCAACAGATCCTTGATGACGCAATCGATGCGATTGAGAAACGTCAATCCACCAGTCTTTACTACAACGTGATCAACACCGATCGCTCGATTGGCGCTCGTATCTCTGGCGAAATTGCCAAACGTTACGGTAACCAAGGTATGGCGGGTTCACCAATTAAGTTGTATCTCGATGGTACAGCAGGCCAATCCTTTGCGGTTTGGAACGCCGGCGGCGTTGAGCTGTATCTGACGGGTGATGCCAATGACTATGTCGGCAAAGGCATGGCGGGCGGTAAAGTAGTAATCAAGCCTCACCAAGGCACAGCGTTTACTTGTAACGAAGCGACCATCATCGGCAATACTTGTCTGTATGGTGCGACCGGAGGCAAGCTATTTGCCGCAGGTACTGCGGGCGAACGATTTGGCGTGCGTAACTCAGGTACCGTTGCTGTGATTGAAGGTGCGGGTGACAACGCCTGTGAATACATGACTGGCGGTATTGTTGCCATTCTTGGCGCAACCGGAGTGAACTTCGGCGCGGGTATGACGGGTGGTTTTGCTTATGTCATGGATAAGAATGAAGACTTCCAAGGCCGAGTGAACAACGAGTCGGTCGAGGCACTTTCTCTGTCTAATCTATTTATCCACCAAGAACATCTACGCGGCCTGATTGCAGAGCACTTAGAAGAGACTGGCTCAGTACACGCTGAAGCTATTCTGGCGAACTTTGATGAATGGATTCCGAAGTTCTACCTAGTGAAGCCAAAGACGGCGGATCTTAACACCTTGCTCGGTCACCAAAGCCGTAGCTCTGCTGAACTTCGTGTTCAAGCGCAATAATTGGAAGGAGCCAATAATGAGCCAGAATGTATACCAATTTATTGATGTGAATCGCGTAGATCCAGCGAAAAAGCCAATCAAAATACGTAAGATTGAGTTTGTAGAGATCTACGAACCTTTCACTAAGCAACAAGCCAAAGCGCAAGCTGACCGTTGTTTAGACTGTGGTAACCCTTACTGTGAATGGAAATGTCCAGTTCATAACTACATCCCTCAGTGGCTTAAGCTTGCCAATGAAGGGCGCATTATCGAAGCCGCTGAACTGTCTCACCAAACCAACAGCTTACCTGAGGTGTGTGGACGAGTTTGTCCTCAGGATCGACTGTGCGAGGGATCTTGTACCCTCAACGATGATTTCGGCGCAGTAACCATCGGCAACATTGAAAAATACATCAATGACAAAGCGTTTGAGATGGGCTGGAAGCCAGACATGTCTCACGTTGAATGGACCGACAAAAAGGTCGCGATCATCGGCGCAGGCCCAGCAGGTCTTGCAGCAGCTGATATCTTAGTTCGAAACGGTGTGAAGGCCGTGGTATTTGACCGCTACCCTGAGATCGGTGGCCTGCTGACGTTTGGTATCCCATCGTTCAAGCTTGAGAAAGGCATCATGGAAAACCGTCGCCGTATCTTTAGTGGTATGGGGGTCGAATTTAAAATGAATACCGAAGTCGGCAAAGACGTTCAACTACAACAACTTGTCGATGATTATGATGCCGTTTTCTTAGGTGTCGGCACCTATAAAAATATGCGTGCTGGATTAGACAACGAAGAAGCTCCGGGCGTTTATGATGCCCTACCATTTCTTGTTTCCAATACCTACAAGGTCATGGAACTGGATAACCCAACGCCATTCATCGACATGAAAGGCAAGAAAGTAGTCGTGCTTGGTGGTGGTGATACTGCAATGGACTGTGTCCGAACGTCGATTCGTCAACACGCTGCTAATGTTGTTTGTGCTTATCGCCGAGATGAAGCGAACATGCCGGGCTCTCGCCGAGAGGTGAAAAATGCGAAAGAGGAAGGCGTGAAGTTCATGTTCAACCTTCAACCATTAGCACTGGAAACCGATTCATCCGGTCATGTGACTGGCGTTAAAGTGATGAAAACAGCCTTGGGTGAACCAGATGAGGCAGGCCGCCGTCGCCCTGAACCGGTTGAAGGCAGTGAGCATGTTCTTGAGGCTGATGCCGTGATCATGGCATTTGGTTTCCAACCTCATGCAATGGAATGGCTAGAACCATTTGGTGTAGAGCTCGACCAATGGGGTCGCATCAAGGCTCCCGGCAAACAAGAGTTTCAATACCAAACCACCAACAGCAAGATATTCGCTGGTGGCGATGCCGTTCGAGGCTCTGACTTAGTGGTAACCGCTATCGATGAAGGCCGTAAAGCCGCAGAAGGGATCTTGGATTACCTAGAAGTGTGATTGGGTTTCCTTTATTACTCAGTTCGTTACTATAAAAAAGGATCCAATTATGGATCCTTTTTTGAATTAGATTCGTTTATCACAAGCATCACGAAAATACGTAAAACAATTACAAATAAGCCAATACCGATAACTACAATAAGAATTAAAAACAAGCCATAGGAAACACTATGAAAAAAGCCGCTCTCCTTTCTCTATCTCTTTTGACTTTAACCGCTTGTAGCCAAGGAATCACGGACATGAAAGACAGAACTTCATCACCTTGTGGAGACAAACCAAACTGCGTATCAACTCAAGATGACCGTGAACAACATACATTGGCCACGTTTGAGTTATCAGATTCAGCAAACTTAGATGCGATTGAGCAGGTTGCGCTAACCTTACCGGGATCGAAAACCGCTAGTAAAACAGAAGATTACCTGCGTGTTGAATGTACTTCTCGCATCATGCGCTTTGTCGATGACTTAGAACTTAAGATCACTGATGGCAAACTGATCGTGCGTTCAGAGTCTCGTACTGGTCACTCTGATTTTGGCGTAAACCGAAAGCGTGCTGAACAACTTCGCGCTAGCTTAAAAAGCGAAGGCCTGATCAAATAGATAAAAGATTACGCAGATAAATCGCTGCTATTCGGATGAGAAGTGCCTCTGGGCAGTCGCTCGACACTTCTTATCCATGCTACAATTTCGCTCTACTGTTTAAATATTATTTATTAAGAGACTACACATGAAAATCGGCATCATTGGCGCAATGGAGCAAGAAGTTGCGATCCTAAAGGCAGCAATTTCAGACATTACTGAAGTTAATAAAGGCGGTTGTACCTTTTTCTCTGGTCAGATAAATGGTGTTGACGTTGTTTTGCTTCAATCAGGCATTGGTAAAGTAGCCGCTGCAGTGGGTACTTCAATCCTACTAAGCGAATACCAACCAGACGTAGTACTAAACACGGGCTCTGCTGGCGGTTTTGATTCAACACTGAACCTTGGCGATGTGGTTATCTCAACTGAAGTTCGTCACCACGATGCAGATGTTACAGCTTTCGGTTACGAAATCGGCCAAATGGCAGGTCAACCTGCAGCGTTCAAAGCGGACGACAAATTGATGGCTGTTGCTGAACAAGCACTAGCGCAAATGGAAGATAAGCACGCTGTTCGCGGTCTTATCTGTACTGGCGACGCATTTGTTTGCACAGCAGAACGCCAAGAGTTCATCCGCAAGCACTTCCCATCTGTCGTTGCTGTAGAGATGGAAGCATCTGCTATCGCTCAAGCTTGTCACCAATTCCAAGTACCATTCGTGGTTGTTCGTGCAATCTCTGACGTTGCAGACAAAGAATCACCAATGAGCTTCGAAGAGTTCCTGCCACTAGCAGCACAAAGCTCTTCTGAGATGGTTATCAAAATGGTTGCCCTACTAAAGTAAACGACTAGACATGCAAACACTGTTTGATCAGGTATTTGCAAATGGCGTGCTCCTTGTAATGTGGGGAGCACTGCTTTTTCATTTAATTTTACCTATCCCCCATGCCGCACATCCCACGACCTTATGGCATAAGTTTGCTGAACTTTTAGCAACCAAGGTTAATAACAATCAAAATTATTCCCAAAGCTTAATCTCAGGCACTTTAGCTTGGGGGGTAATGGTCTTGCCGGCTCTGGTTATCCTATTGGCGCTGCAGCCACTGGTTTGGCAATCACAACTGTTTGAATTAGCGCTGTTGTTACTCGCTATTGATTGGCGTAACAATGAAAAGTTGGCAAATCAGTTGATCAAAGCACTTGGCCGAGAAGATAAAGCCGCGGCTCGCCAGTTACTGGCTCCGATTGTTAACCGTCAAACTGAATCACTGTCATCACTTGGACTTGGCAAAGCCGCGGCTGAAACTATCATCATGGGTTACGCTCGTAATGTGGTTTGTGTTTTATTCTGGTACGCCATTGGTGGTGGAATCGCCGCGTTAATGTATCGCCTGATTGTTGAGTTAGCGCGTGCATGGTCACCAAGTCGAAAGCGATTTTCTCCATTTGGATCAACGGCAATCAAGATTGTCGCTATCCTAGAATTCATACCAATGCGCTTGTTTGCCTTGATGATTGTATGTGGCGATAAAGCGTCTCACACATTCAAGATGATGCTCGTTCAGAGTCGCTCTTGGCCATTGCCCGGCCCTGCATGGTTGATTACAGCTGTCGGCAACAAGCTTGAGCTGTCACTGGGCGGTCCTGCGATTTACGACAACACCAAAGCTATTCGAGCAAAATTAGGCGGCAGAGTCGCCCCTTCAGTGCTGCACTTGTCTCAAGTTCAAAAACTGCTGTTTGGTCGCATCGCTATCTGGATATTTTTACAAAGCCTAATCTTACTATTTGTTCACCAAGGGATTTAGAGTGAAACCATCAGCACTTGTTACAAGCCTTACTATTTTGTCTTCCAGCTTATGGCTGCCTTTATCATTTGCAGAAGAAGCACTACTGATTTCAGAAAAAGTTCAACCTGCTCAACGTGTGGTTAGCCTTGCTCCTCATGCCACTGAACTCGCATACAGCGCTGGTTTAGGTGATAAGCTTGTTGCGGTGAGTGAGCGAAGTGATTATCCACTACAAGCTGACAAGCTAGAGAAAGTGGCGAATTACCAAGGTATCAAGGTTGAGAAGATCATCGCCCTGCAACCGGATCTCATTCTCGCATGGCCAGCTGGAAACCCGCCCAGAGAACTCGCGAAACTGGAGCAATTTGGTTTTAATATTTATTACTCAAAAACCAAGAGCCTAGATAACATCGCGACCAATATTGAGCAACTTAGCCAATTCGCAAGCGATCCAAGTATTGGCGAAAATAACGCTCAACAATACAGAGAGCAGCTCAACGCGTTGAGACTAAAATACAAAGATGCCGAGCCAGTAAACTACTTCTACCAACTCAGTGAGAAGCCGATCATCACTGTTGCTCAAGGACACTGGCCAAGTGAGGTGTTTGAGTTTTGTGGTGGCCACAATATTTTCGAAGACAGTGCTTCCCCTTACCCGCAAGTTGGCATTGAACAAGTTGTGTTAAGGAAGCCGCAAGTGATCTTCACTTCTCAGCACGCAATTGAGAATGGAACCATGTGGCAAACTTGGGAAGATGAGATCCCGGCAGTTGCTCAAAATCAGATTTGGTCACTTAATTCTGACTGGATTAATCGCCCGACAACAAGAACTTTGAAAGCAATCCAACAAGTGTGCGATTTCTTCGATAGAGCTAGGCAAAATCACTAACTATTTGCAGCGTTTTTTCGTACAATTCGCCACCGACCTGTCCCTACAATTTTAACTATAAGAGCACCAGTATCATGGACTCCATGCTGCTTTATATTATCGATTTATTTGGCACCGCCATCTTTGCCGTCTCAGGCGTATTTGTCGCTGGCCGTCTTAAGATGGATCCCTTTGGCGTAGCCGTTCTAGGCAGTGTAACCGCGATTGGCGGCGGTACTATTCGTGACATGGCACTAGGAGCAACTCCCGTGTTTTGGATCACCGATACCACCTACCTTTGGGTTATCATCACCACCTGTTTGCTGACCATGATTATAGTAAGACGTCCAAAGCGTCTGGCTTGGTGGATATTGCCGGTATGTGATGCGATCGGCTTAGCGGTGTTTGTTGGTATTGGTGTAGAAAAAGCACTGATTTATCAAGACTCGGCATTAGTGGCCATTATCATGGGTGTTATCACAGGCTGTGGTGGCGGTATTATCCGTGACGTGCTTGCACGCGAAGTGCCAATGATTCTAAGAAGTGAAGTCTATGCGACCGCTTGTATCATTGGTGGTACTTTCCATACCATGGCGCTCAACATGGGACACGACTCAGAAACCGCCTTTTTGGCCGGCGTCTTCACGACACTATTGATTAGGCTTGGCGCTATTCGTTGGCACTTATCACTGCCAACCTTTGCTATCAAATAAGCTATCGTTACAAAGTGAAAGGCTCCGCAAAGGAGTCTTTTTTAATCCAGCTCGTTCTGCAATCCATTCTAATGCTCTCGTGACACTTTGCGTTCACAATTTAAAATACCTAACTGAGTTCAAACCTTTAGTTTCAAATCTAGAGAATGAATGTTGTTTGAGGTAAGTTGAAACAATCATTCCCAACTTTCATGAATATCACTCAATGTTACTCGAAGGAATCGAAACTCTATTGGTGCTGAGTAAAGCAAAAACCATGAGCCGCACAGGCAGTTTGCTTTATATCAGCCAATCAGCGGTCAGCAAACGGATTGCGAATTTAGAAAAGAAGCTAGGTAAAAAGCTCATCGAGCCGAGTGGCCGACAGATAAAACTGACGCCGGATGCGATTGCATTAATCGAGAGCATAGGCCCTACATTCAATGAACTTAGAGGGCTTATTTATGAACAGCAAGAGTTGGAAGATACCACTCTCATTACTTTAGATAGCTCTAAGTCTCTGATAGCGGGTTATTTAGGTGAGATGATGGGCCAATTTATCCAGCAAGATAAATACATCACCATCACCACTAACCATACACCAAGAATTATCGAGCGAGTGCAGTCTGGTAAGGCGACCTTGGGGTTGTGTGCTGGCTTACTGCCGCCGCATCATGGATTGATGACCTTCCATCTATTTGATGAGCCGTTTTACATAGTGAGTAAGTCGCCGCTAACGGAGCTTCCTCCATTGGTGATTACCAACGATATGACCAACCCTGCCAACTCTTATCAGCTCTCAGTGTTAGAAAAGTTTGGTATTAAACCCTTGATGGAGATGGATGCCTATACCGCAGCAGCCCAGCTAGCGCTAGGAGGAACGGGGCCGGCTTTGATCCCGCTTTCTATCGTAAAAACACTCAACATTAAGCCTCAATACCTGTTTAGCTTTCCCGAATTGCAAGGATTGATTAGACCGATTCATATCTGTGTGAGACCAAACAGCTATCAATCTCCGCGAGTTAAAATACTGATAGAATCCATTGTTGATGCTGTTCCCAAAGCAGTTTAGACGCCATTAACATCGACATCACGATCACAAGAGGGCGAATCCATTTCTGCCCTTTTGTTACCACTACTTTAGCGCCAAGTTGAGCGCCCATAAAACCACCAACTGCCATCACTAATCCTAATTCCCAAATTGGCAAGCCAGCTAAAATAAAGAAGATCAATGCGGCTATATTCGATGTGAAGTTAAGTATCTTGGTGCGTGCCGTTGCATCCACTAAAGAGAAGTGACCGATAGCGACAAAACATACCGTGAAAATTGAACCTGTTCCTGGGCCAAAAAAGCCATCGTAGAAGCCAACTCCGCCACCAATACACAAAGCAAACATCGCCTCAGAGATCTTCTGCTTTCCTTCAGACGCTCTAGTTTGGGGTGCTAACAGGAAATAGAGAGAGATAGCGATAAGCAGCAGCGGTATCACGCTAGTCAGTAAACTCGCATCAATGTGCTGGACTAACTCGGCACCAATTGCAGAGCCAATAAAAGTACAAAAGATCGCGAGGCGCATCTCTTTAATACTAACGATGCCGTTGCGCACGAAATACCAACTGGCAGAAAAACTACCAAATGAGCTTTGAAGTTTATTGGTTGCCAGTGCTTGCGTTGGTGGCACTCCGGCCGCTAGCAATGCAGGTAGAGTCAACAATCCACCGCCGCCAGCCATTGCATCAATAAAGCCTGCCGCCGTTGCAACAACAAACAAGATAGCCAATATTTCTAGAGTGATTTCCATATACCCAACGCCTTAAATTCTCGTATAGCGACAAGTTACCACTCACGGCAGATGAGCAATAACGAAACACAAGATTGTAACCTATTCCAAATATTCATCATTTAGCCATCACCAGATTTTCACCAGATAACAGACATAAAAAAGCCCACTCCGAAGAGTGGGCTTTGAGCATTTATATCCGCTTAACAGCGATACGCGTTAGTCTATTAAGCTAGAGAAGCTTTAACTTGTGCGTGTAGCTCTTGAACTGAAGTTACTGACGTTTTTGCGTCTGCAGTGTGCGCCATACAAGTCGCGAATGCTGCGTTTAGCGTAGTCGTGTAGTTCACTTTCTCAGCCAATGCGCCACGACGAAGAACTTTAGAATCTTCAATCGCTTGACGGCCAGCCGCAGTGTTCACGATGTACGTGTACTCGTTGTTCTTGATACGGTCAAGAATGTGAGGACGACCTTCGTGTACCTTGTTTACTAGACGTGGGTTAATGCCCGCTTCGCCAAGGATAACAGCTGTACCGTGAGTTGCGTCTAGCTGGTAACCAAGCTTAGATAGCTTAGATGCTAGGTCAACAACACGCTCTTTGTCGCCTTCGCGAACAGAAAGCAATGCACGACCACCTTCAGGGTAGATGTGACCACAACCCAATTCAGCTTTAGAGTATGCTTCAGCAAACGTTGCGCCAACACCCATAACTTCACCAGTAGAGCGCATTTCTGGGCCTAACAGTGGATCAACACCAGGGAATTTGTTGAACGGAAGAACAACCTCTTTCACTGAGTAGTAAGGTGGGATGATTTCTTTCGTAAAGCCTTGAGACTCTAACGATTGACCTGCCATCACACGAGCTGCAATCTTAGCGACTGCTGCGCCTGTTGCTTTCGATACGAACGGCACTGTACGTGCTGCACGAGGGTTAACCTCGATTAGGTACACTTGGTTGTTCTTAACAGCAAACTGCGTATTCATTAGACCACGAACACCCAACTCGAACGCTAGCTTTTCAACTTGCTCACGCATTACGTCTTGGATTTCTTGGCTTAACGTGTAAGCCGGAAGAGAACATGCTGAGTCACCTGAGTGAACACCCGCTTGCTCGATATGCTCCATGATACCCGCAATAACAACACGCTCACCGTCACAAATCGCATCAACGTCCACTTCAACAGCATCGTCTAGGAAGCTATCAAGTAGTACTGGAGATTCGTTTGAAACGCTAACTGCTTCGTTGAAGTAGCGGCGTAAGTCTTGCTCGTCGTATACGATTTCCATCGCTCGACCACCAAGAACATAAGAAGGACGAACAACCAGTGGGAAGCCGATTTCGCGAGATTTCTCTACCGCTTGCTCCATTGTTGTTACTGTCGCGTTTTCTGGTTGTAGAAGACCAAGACGGTCAACAGCAACTTGGAAACGCTCACGGTCTTCTGCACGGTCGATTGCGTCTGGGCTAGTACCAATGATTGGTACGCCAGCAGCTTCAAGCTCACGAGCCAGTTTCAGTGGTGTTTGACCACCGTACTGAACGATAACGCCTTTTGGCTTCTCAACACGAACGATTGCTAGTACGTCTTCCAGAGTTACTGGTTCAAAGTACAGACGGTCAGACGTATCATAGTCTGTCGAAACTGTCTCAGGGTTACAGTTAACCATGATTGTTTCGTAGCCATCTTCACGTAGTGCTAGAGATGCATGTACACAACAGTAATCGAATTCAATACCTTGGCCGATACGGTTTGGACCGCCGCCTAAGATCATGATTTTCTCTTTGTCTGTTGGGTTCGACTCACATTCATCATCGTAAGATGAGTACATGTAAGCCGTATCAGAAGAGAACTCAGCCGCACAAGTATCTACACGCTTGTAGACTGGGTGAATATCGTATTGGTCACGTAGACGACGGATTTCGCTTTCTGCTACACCTAGAATCTTAGATAGGCGAGCATCAGCAAAACCTTTACGCTTAAGCTTCATTAGCTCGTCTTTATTCAGACCAGCAAAGCCTTTCGCTTTGAGTTCTTGCTCTAGTTTTACGATGTCTTCGATTTGAACTAGGAACCAACGGTCAATTTGCGTTAGGTTGAATACACCATCAACTGACATACCAGCACGGAAAGCATCTGCGATGTACCAAATACGGTCAGAACCAGCTTCTTTAAGCTCATGGCGAATCGTCGTTAGTGCGTCAGGTGCATCTAGGTCGACCATTTCGTCAAAACCAGTTGCGCCAACTTCTAGACCGCGAAGTGCTTTCTGTAGAGATTCTTGTTGGTTACGGCCGATAGCCATAACTTCACCAACCGACTTCATTTGAGTCGTTAGACGGTCGTTAGCACCTGCAAACTTCTCGAAGTTAAAACGAGGAATCTTAGTTACTACGTAATCGATTGTTGGTTCGAATGATGCTGGCGTTGCGCCACCAGTGATGTCATTCATTAGCTCGTCTAGCGTAAAGCCAACAGCCAGTTTCGCTGCAATCTTAGCGATTGGGAAACCTGTTGCTTTAGAAGCAAGTGCAGAAGAACGAGATACACGTGGGTTCATCTCGATAATAACCATACGGCCATCTTTCGGGTTAATACCAAACTGTACGTTTGAGCCACCCGTTTCAACACCAATCTCACGCAGTACCGCTAGAGAAGCGTTACGCATTAGTTGGTATTCTTTGTCTGTTAGCGTTTGAGCAGGAGCCACGGTGATCGAGTCACCAGTGTGAATACCCATTGGGTCAAAGTTTTCAATCGCACATACGATGATGCAGTTGTCGTTCTTGTCGCGAACCACTTCCATCTCATACTCTTTCCAACCGATAAGTGACTCATCGATTAGAAGTTCGTTGGTTGGAGAAAGATCCAGACCACGACGACAAATTTCTTCAAATTCTTCTTTGTTATAAGCGATACCACCGCCTGTACCACCCATCGTAAACGATGGACGAATGATACAAGGGAAACCAACCATTTCTTGAACTTTGTAAGCTTCTTCCATCGTTTTCGCTGTATCAGCCGTTGGACACTCAAGACCAATAGCTTTCATTGCTTTATCAAAACGAGAGCGGTCTTCAGCTTTATCGATAGCGTCAGCAGTTGCGCCAATCATCTCTACGCCGAACTCTTCAAGTACGCCGTATTTTTCTAAATCTAACGCACAGTTAAGTGCAGTTTGGCCGCCCATTGTCGGTAGAACTGCATCAGGCTTCTCTTTAGCGATGATGTTACGAACCACTTCCCATTGGATAGGTTCGATGTAAGTCGCATCAGCCATGTCTGGGTCAGTCATGATTGTCGCTGGGTTCGAGTTTACAAGAATAACTCGGTAACCTTCTTCGCGAAGTGCTTTACAAGCTTGAGCACCAGAGTAATCAAACTCACATGCTTGACCGATAACAATCGGACCAGCACCTAGAATTAGAACACTTTTAATGTCAGTACGTTTTGGCATTATCTACTACTCCGGATTACGCTTTGTCTTGTTTGTTTGCAACAGACTGGTTAATTAATTCAATGAAGTGGTCGAATAGCGGCGCCGCATCTTCTGGACCTGGACTTGCTTCTGGGTGACCTTGGAAGCTAAATGCTGGTTTGTCTGTACGGTGGATACCTTGTAGAGAACCATCAAATAGAGACTTATGAGTCGCTCGTAATGTCTCTGGAAGCGTATCTTCGTCAGCAGCAAAGCCGTGGTTTTGTGAAGTAATCATCACAACATCACGTTCTAAATCTTTAACCGGGTGGTTTGCACCGTGGTGACCAAACTTCATTTTCACTGTCTTAGCGCCTGACGCAAGAGCAAGAATCTGGTGACCTAGACAGATACCAAAGATTGGTAAACCTTTTTCTAGGAACACTTTTGTTGCTTCAATTGCGTAAGTACATGGTTCTGGGTCACCAGGGCCATTTGAAAGGAAAACACCGTCTGGGTTCAGAGCAAGTACTTCTTCAGCAGAAGTTTCAGCAGGAACAACCGTTAGGCGGCAGCCGCGGTCAACAAGCATTCGTAAGATGTTTCGTTTTGCACCGAAGTCATAAGCAACAACGTGGTATGGCAATTCAGAGTCTGCTTTCGCTTCAGGAAGTCCACCCGTAAGCGTCCACGAACCTTGTTTCCATTGATACGCTTCTTTTGTTGTAACTTCTTTCGCAAGGTCCATACCTTTCAGGCCAGGGAATTCTTTTGCTTTAGCTAGAGCCAAAGCTTCGTCTAAATTTCCATCATTTACTGAAGAGCCAGCTACGATACAACCGTTCTGTGCGCCTTTTTCACGAAGAATACGCGTCAGCTTACGAGTATCGATATCAGCGATACCAACAACGTTTTGCGACTTAAGGTAATCAGAAAGAGATTGTTCATTACGGAAGTTAGAAGCGATTAGAGGGAGATCGCGAATCACAAGGCCTTGAGCGTGGATTGAAGAAGATTCTTCGTCTTCGGAATTGGTTCCGGTATTGCCAATGTGAGGGTAAGTAAGGGTAACGATTTGTTGAGAATAGGAAGGATCAGTGAGGATTTCTTGGTACCCCGTCATCGAGGTATTAAAAACGACTTCACCAACTGCAGAACCTACAGCGCCAATGGCTTCACCGTGAAATACTGTCCCATCTTCTAGGACGAGTAGTGCTGACTTCTTCAAGACAACCTCCAGAAATAAAAATGCATTAAAATTGATTTAATTTGCAAATCTACCTTCCTGCAACACCAAAAACTGCGTGTTTATGGAAATTAGACAAATTGGCGGTATTTTAGTGATCTGCGTGATACGTGTCAACATTTAACGCAAAAGAAATTAAACATTTGTAATAACTAATTCAATTTCTCCCATCAAAGCTTCAAAAGTTCAACTTTCATACTCAATTAATAGGAATATTACGATTTTCTAATTTTCGCCCGTCATTTTCACCCACCATTAGGTGGCAAAAATATCACCAACAAAACGCAATCGATAAATACAATGAGTAAACACGTAGATTTAAAGCTTTAAATCAAAAATAAGAGTCAAGCGGTGATAAACAACAACTAAATACAGTTCTAATCAGGAAAATCGGAGAATAAGAAGAAAGTGACCAAGAGGAGTTTAAGTAGAAAAAAGGGGTAAATAAAGAAAGCGCCGGCAATTGCCAGCGCATAAATATCTATTTACAGATCGTTTAAACCAAGGACGTCTGTCATGGTATAAAAGCCTGCTGGCTTATCATTTAGCCAAACAGCTGCCTTGATTGCGCCATTAGCAAAGGTCATTCTATCCGTGGCTTTATGGGTAATTTCAACGCGCTCACCAATATCAGCAAACATTGCGGTATGCTCGCCAATGATGTCACCGGCACGGATTGTCGCAAAACCAATCTCATCTTTTGTACGCTCGCCCGTAATGCCTTCGCGTGACCATACAGCGACATCGTTTAGCTCATTGCCCATCGCACCAGCGATCGCTTCACCCATGCCGATCGCAGTACCTGACGGCGCATCGACTTTATGACGGTGGTGAGCCTCTACGATTTCAACATCACAGTAATCGCCCATCACTTTAGCGGCCTTCTCTAACAGCTTAAAAACCAAGTTCACGCCAACGCTATAGTTCGGTGCCATTACGATAGCCATTTCTTTTGAAGCCGCATCGATAACCTGCTTTTCTTCTTCAGAGAAACCCGTAGTGCCGATGATCAGTTTTTTACCGTGACGTTTACAAAGTTCAATATTCGCTAATGTGCTTACAGGTGCGGTAAAGTCGACGATCACGTCAAACTGTTCAATCGCTTTCGAAAGGTCATCAACTAGAGCCACATCAAAACGACCTTCACCGCATAACTCGCCGACGTCAACACCGACCAAAGATGATTCTGGACGTTCTGAACCAGCACCAACGCTTGCTTCTGAATTATGGTGAGCGGCTTTCACCAAGTTACGACCCATACGGCCAGCTGCTCCTGCAATTGCAATTCTTACCACTGCGAATATCTCCATTGTTTTGGTTACCGTTGCCACTTATCTCTTGCAGCAACGTTCAATCGATTAATCTCTTTAAACTAACAACAATCTCAAACTCAGGCTAGCAATTACGAAAACTCTTTTATTACTCGCTCTAAAATTGGCACGTTTGCTTCGGGGAAGGCGTATTGACTCAATGATTCAAGATCGACCCATTCACCTTGTTGACCTTCTTTACCATAAGGCTGTTGCTCGAATTCGGTCACAAGGATGAAATCAAACTTAAGTGACTTATCCGTATAGTCAAACTCAAGGTGTTCAAACAAAGTCTGTTCTGTCACCTTAATACCAATCTCTTCATCAAGCTCACGAGTCATTGCTTGTTCGATGGTTTCGCCCGCTTCAACCTTGCCACCTGGAAATTCCCAAAAACCGCCTTTGTGTTTATCGTCTGGGCGCTTAGTGATAAATACCTGTGACTTATCTTGATTGAAGATGATGCCCGCTACAATGTGGATTCTTTTCATATGATGGTGTTCCTTCTATGTTCCTAGCGTCATTCCCTACAATGAGGAACGAATTAGATAGGGAATCTGCTCTTTTGTTAGTTCGAAAGATCCCCGATTCGCTCGTCCCTCACTCTCGATGATGACGCTATCGAAACCTTATTATTTTCACATACAAAAAGAGCCGCCTAAGCGACTCTTTTTATCAATAAGTTTGTGTGAAGCTAAGCTGTGACGTGGTGAGTGCAAGGAGGAGGCACGGAGCTTACGTTAGTAAGTGAGTACCTCCGACACTACAATCATCCGTTACAGCAACGATTCACCAGACTTAGTCTATTTTACCGTGACACTGTTTGTACTTCTTACCACTTCCACATGGACATGGTTCGTTACGACCCACTTTACGCTCATCGCGTACTACCGTTTGTGGAGATGCCGCATCCGCTTCATCGTCAGCTAGCTGGTTTTCAGCCGTTGCATGTTGTGCTTGTGCACGACGCGCCGCTTGTTCAGCTTGAGCTTGACGTTGAGCTTCCATCTTTTCAACTTCTTCTTGTTGCTGAACACGAACTTTAGAAAGGATGGTCACAACGTCTGTTTTCAGTACATCTAGTAGGCCTTCAAACAGTTCAAACGACTCGCGCTTATACTCTTGTTTCGGGTTCTTCTGAGCATAACCACGTAAGTGGATACCTTGACGAAGGTGATCCATCGCAGCCAAGTGCTCTTTCCAAAGGCCGTCTAGCGTTTGTAGCATCACAGACTTCTCGAAGTTACGCAGTACTTGAGCACCAACCACTTCTTCTTTCTGTTTGTAAGAATCAACCGCCATACCAAGAATGCGCTCACGCAATGCTTCTTCATAAAGCTTGTCGTCTTCGTCTAACCAACCTTGAATGTCAAAGTCTAGATCGAAGTCATTCTTCAGACGATCTTGCAGACCCGCAATATCCCACATATCTTCAAGAGACTGAGGAGCGATGTATTCATCAATAACTGACGCCAGTACATCTTCACGGTTGTGTTCGATCATTTCACTGATGTCATCTGAACTCATCAGTTCATCACGTAGCTCATAAACAACCTTACGTTGGTCATTGGCTACATCATCGTACTCAAGAAGCTGCTTACGGATGTCGAAGTTACGACCTTCCACTTTACGTTGTGCTTTTTCAATTGAGCGAGACAGCATCTTAGATTCAATCGCTTCGCCTTCGTCCATACCACTTTGGATAAGACCAGCCATACGATCAGACGTAAATATACGTAGTAGAGAATCTTCCATTGATAGGTAGAAACGAGAAGAACCCGCATCACCTTGACGACCAGAACGACCACGTAGCTGGTTATCGATACGGCGAGATTCATGACGCTCAGTACCAATGATGTGCAGACCACCTGACTCAAGTACTTTATCGTGAATGATTCTCCAATCAGCTTTGATCTTCTCGATCTGCTCTTTGGTTGGGTTCTCTATCTTCTCAAGTTGTGCCTGCCAGCTACCACCTAGCACGATATCGGTACCACGACCGGCCATGTTAGTTGCGATAGTTACCGCACCAGGCATACCAGCTTGTGCAACGATCTCAGCTTCCATTTCATGAAACTTAGCATTTAGAACGTTGTGCTTAATTTTTGATTTTTTCAATGCGTTAGACAGCAGTTCAGATTTCTCGATAGAAACTGTACCAACCAGTGATGGCTGACCAGCCGCTACACGGTCTTTGATGTCTTCAATGATCGCATTGAACTTGTCTTCTTCAGTACGATAAACCACATCTGGCATATCGTTACGAACCATAGGCTTGTTGGTTGGGATAACCACCGTTTCTAGGCCGTAGATAGACTGGAATTCGAACGCTTCTGTATCAGCAGTACCTGTCATACCTGACAGTTTTTCATACAGACGGAAGAAATTCTGGAATGTGATCGATGCTAGCGTTTGGTTTTCATTTTGAATCTTCACACCTTCTTTAGCTTCAACAGCTTGGTGTAAACCTTCAGACCAACGACGACCTGGCATAGTACGACCAGTATGTTCATCAACGATAACCACTTCGCCTTCTTCAGTAACGATGTAGTCGACGTTTTTCTCAAACAATACGTGTGCACGAAGCGCAGCATTCACATGGTGCAATAGGCTGATATTGGTTGGAGAGTAAAGTGTGTCACCCTCTTCCATCAAGCCGTTTTTGACCATTAGTTCTTCTACAAATTCTTGACCGTTTTCAGTCAGGTGAACCTGTTTTGATTTTTCGTCCATGGTGTAGTGACCTTCACCACGGTACTCTTCTGAATCTTCTTTATCTTGACGCTCTAGAGAAGGAATTAGAGTGTTAATGCGCGTATAAAGGTCAGAACTATCTTCAGCTGGGCCAGAGATAATTAACGGAGTACGAGCTTCATCAATTAAGATTGAGTCAACCTCATCGACTACAGCGAAGAAGCGCTCACGTTGAACTCGGTCTTCAGCACGAAAAGCCATGTTGTCACGAAGGTAATCAAAACCAAACTCGTTGTTTGTTCCGTATAGGATGTCAGCTTGGTACGCTTCTTTTTTCTCTGGCGGAGCCATGTTTGCCACATTCACGCCAACAGTCATGCCAAGGAATTCAAATAATGGACGGTTTGTTTCCGCATCACGCTTCGCTAGGTAATCGTTCACCGTTATTACGTGCACACCTTTGCTTGGTAGCGCGTTTAGATAAGCTGGTAGGGTTGCGGTAAGTGTCTTACCTTCACCAGTACGCATCTCTGCAATTTGGCCAGCATTTAGAACCATGCCACCAATCATTTGCACGTCAAAATGACGCATGCCGTAAACACGCTTCGACGCTTCACGTACCGTAGCGAATGCTTCAGGTAGAAGTTGATCTAACGATTCACCTTTATCTAAGCGCTCGCGAAACTCAACCGTTTTTGCTTTTAGCTCATCGTCTGAAAGAGCTTCAAACGTTGGTTCGAAGTTATTAATTTCTTTTACAATTTTTCTAAGGCGGCGCAGTGTTCTGTCATTGCGACTGCCAATTACCTTTGTCAGCAGCTTAGTAATCATGTGCTTGGAATCTCTTCGTTCTCAGATCGTCCGCGATCTATTTTAAATGCCGTCAGTCTCTACTAGCTATAAACTAGTCTTTAGTTACTAACCAAGGATACTGAGATAAATCTAGTATCTTTGATATTGTACTTGAGAGTAGAGTTTTCAAGGCTTTCGTTAAAATTAATGCCCTCTAGTGTAAGTAATTTTCACACCAACGACCATTTATAACCCCATTTGTTTGATGTGCTTGGTACTTTTCTTTCTAATTGTTGATGGATTAGCCAGACTGTAGCCAAATACTAGACAACTTTTAAATACTGACGACACTGTATCTGGAAAATAGATACAAAAAAACCAGGTCAATGACCTGGTTTTCAAAATCTTATATTGTCGTAAACAACAATTACGCTAGAACCATTCCTGGTTCGGCAAACGCAACAGGAGAACCAACTTCTTCTTCGAATGTTGCCCATTCCCAAGCTTCTGCATCAGCAAGTACTGCGCGTAGTAGTTGATTATTTAGGCCGTGACCTGATTTGTATGCACGGAACTCACCGATAATAGCGTGTCCACACATGTAAAGGTCACCAATCGCATCTAGCACTTTATGCGTTACGAACTCGTTTTCGAAACGTAGACCTTCTTCATTAAGAATTCGGTATTCGTCTAGTACTATTGCGCAATCAAAGCTACCACCCAAACACAAGTTTTGTGATTGTAGATATTCAATATCACGCATGAAGCCGAAGGTACGAGCACGAGAAATTTCTTTCACAAAGCCTTGTGAAGAAAAATCAAACAACAGGTGCTGTTCATCAGATTCAATTGCTGGATGGTTGAATTCGATTTCGAAGTCCATACGGAAGCCGTTAAATGGCACAAACTCTGCCCACTTATCGCCATCTTCAAAACGGATTGGCTTTTTGATTCGAATAAAACGTTTCGCTGCATTCAGTGTTTCTACACCCGCTTGCTGTAGCAAGTATACGAATGGGCTTGCGCTACCATCCATAATTGGGATCTCTGGTGCATCGACTTCAACAATAATGTTGTCGATACCCATACCCGCTAGAGCTGCGTTAAGGTGTTCCACTGTAGAGATACGTACGCCTTCGTCATTAACAAGAGCAGTACATAACATAGTGTCACGAACTGACGCTGGATCAGCTGGGAAATCTACAGGTGGATTTACATCTGTACGACGATAAACAATACCTGTATTTGCAGCTGCCGGGCGAAGAGTAAGTGTGACTTTACGACCAGAGTGGAGACCCACACCAGTTGTTTTCACAATTTCTTTCAGAGTACGTTGTCTGATCATCTGCTTGCCTCGTTATCAGTGCTACAAATCACGGTCAGTATTTACCGACCGCGAATTTTACCATTAATTCGACGATAGTCAAACTTTGGGTATTTGTTAATCAGCCTGACGTCGTAAGAATGCCGGAATATCTAAGTATCCACTCTCTTTCTCAGCTTTAGGTGCTGCACTTTGGCTAGCGCCTGTACCTGAAGAAACAGGTGACGTTGTTGGCTGCGGCTTAACTTGAGGTTTTACCTCAGTTTTTTCTTGCAATGGTTGTGCCACTTTATCTTCCACTTTTGGTGCAGTTTGAGCCGCGACCTGTGGTTGAGGAGTTGGTGCAACCTTAGCTTTACCACCAGCAACTAATGTAATGTCTGGTTTTTTCTCTGTGCCGATACCTGTTGCTACAACAGTTACACGGATTTCATCCGTCATATCAGGGTCTAGAGAAGTACCAATCACAACTGTTGCGTTATCAGATGCGAATGCCTTAACTGTATTACCTACTGTTTCGAATTCATCTAAGCGCATATCTAGGCCTGCTGTGATGTTCACAAGAACGCCACGAGCACCAGCTAGGTCGATGTCTTCTAGTAGTGGGCTAGAAATTGCCGTTTCAGCAGCTTCTTCAGCACGGTCTTCGCCTTTTGCGATACCGCTACCCATCATTGCATGACCCATCTCTGACATTACGGTGCGAACATCCGCGAAATCGACGTTAATCATACCTGGGCGAGTAATTAGCTCAGCGATACCTTGTACAGCATTTTTAAGTACATCATTTGCACTTGCGAAAGCTTCTAGCAGAGTGACGCCGCGGCCAAGTACCTTAAGTAGCTTTTCATTTGGAATCGTAATTAAAGAATCCACATGCTTAGACAGCTCTTCGATACCTTGCTCAGCAAACGCTAAACGCTTTTTGCCTTCGAAGCTAAATGGCTTAGTTACAACAGCAACCGTTAGCACACCCAGCTCTTTCGCAACTTCAGCAATAACTGGAGCAGCACCTGTACCCGTACCACCGCCCATACCAGCTGCGATAAATACCATATCGGCGCCAGTTAGAACTTCTTTAATTCTTTCTCGATCTTCGAGAGCTGCATCACGGCCTACTTGTGGGTTTGCACCAGCGCCCAAACCTTTAGTGATATCACCACCAATTTGGATCACGCTGCTAACGCTTGTTTTACGAAGTGCTTGTGCATCAGTGTTAACACTGATGAATTCTACACCTTCGATTGATTCACGTACCATGTGCTCAACAGCGTTACCGCCACCGCCACCAACTCCAACGACTTTAATTACTGCATCGTCAGACATTTCCATCATCGGTTCAAACATGTGTTATCTCCGTTTTTTCCTGCAACTCAGGTTAAAACTCTTTTTGTATCCAATTACGCAATTTACCAAATAAACCAGACATAGAAGGTGCTGAACGCTTAGGTTCGCTGTAATCACCTTCATCGCTGATCTGACAATCTCTTGCGTAATGAAGTAAACCAACCGCCGTAGAATGATACGGCTCTTTAACATAGTCGGTTAAACCACTAACTTCTAACGGCTTACCAACTCGAACTTGATTGCGGAAAACACGTTCCGCACACTCTACCAATCCGTCAATTTGTGCCGCTCCACCAGTGAGAACGACGCCAGCTGCAAGGTGGTGTTTAATACCTTCATCTCGTAGCTGTAATTGAACCGTATCAATAGTTTGGTTAACGAGCCCCATAAGTTCAGTGTAACGTGGTTCAATCACTTCCGACAAAGTTTGTCTTTGCAAACTTCTCGATGGACGGCCACCTACACTAGGGACGTTAACAGAATCATCCTTGCTTACGAGTTCACTCAGAGCGCAACCATGGTTTACTTTTATCTCTTCAGCATCGCTCACTGGCGTGCCAAAAGCGAAGGCAATATCACTGGTTACTGCATTTCCTGCGTAGGAAAAGACTTCTGTGTGTCGCAGTGCGCCGCCAGTCCAAATGGAAATATCCATCGTACCAGCACCAATATCAACAACACAGACTCCAAGCTCTCTCTCGTCGTCAGTAATTACCGCATTACTTGAGGCAAGTCCTGAAAACACGATTTGTTCTACAGTGAGACCACATCGTTCAACAGCTTTAATAATGTTTCTCGCCATGTCGCTATGGCAAGAAATTAGGTGAACACTGACTTCCATTCGAACACCAGATAAACCAAGAGGGTTCTTAATCCCTTCTTGATAATCAATGGTAAATTCTTGTGGGATCACGTGCAGAATTCTCTGCTCATCACCTATTTTAATTGATTTCGCGGTATGGATCGCTCGATCCATATCGTCTTGAGACACTTCTTCATCAGAGATAGTGCCCATGCCTTTTTCAATTCGGCTTGCGATATGTTTACCCGATAGCGAGATAAATACATTGCTGATTTGGCATTCCGCCATCAACTCTGCTTGATCAATAGCTCGCTGAACCGACTTAACTACCGACTCTAGGTCGTTTACACCACCTTTATCCATACCTCTGGATGGGCTTTGCCCAGAACCAATGATATTGATTTGACCATCAGGCAATATTTCACCAACTAGAGCTGATATGGTCGCAGTGCCTATATCAAGACCAACGATTATGTTGTCATCTGCGGTCTTAGTCATCTGTACTCTCTTCTAACTCTTGCTCTGGAAACCAGCCTACAGCGGCTCCCGTATCGTACCTGAGGTCGATGTAGCTCACTTGATTCGCCTTACTACCTAATTCGTTGTAAAGCGAAATAAAGCGCTCAACACGCTCATCTAAAAAATCTTTACCTAATTCTAAACGAATACCGTTGTCTAGAATGATTTGCCAGGCGCGACGCTCATTGAGAACGAGCGAGGTAACGGTTAACCCTAGGCTGTTAATTAAAGGCGTTATCTGTCGCCACTTTTCAATCACTTGTTGGCTAGTGCCATCTGGACCGTAAAGTTTAACTCTATCACCCTTCAAAAGGCCAATATCACCATTAAACACCTGACCATCTTCATTCAACAGCATATTGCCATTCCAGATAGCTGCTGCATGATACTCAGTCAAAAATACTTTTATTGTGTCTGGCCACTGCTTACGAATCGAGACAACAGAAACCCAAGGCAACGCTTCTAAACTGTGTTGCAACACGCCAATATCTTGAGACATGAATGTTCCAATATGCTCTAGCTCGCTAAAGGCATGTTGAACATCACCAGCGGTTACATAAGTTAAGTCGCCTTGCAGTACTATTTTAGAGAGAGGCAATCGCTGATCGTCCCACATCCAAGTCAGTGTGGTATAGAAAAGAAATCCAATGAATAGCAATACCATGACAAAAAAAGACCCGCCTAAGGCGTGTTTCTTGAGCGACGGTAAACTGAATAGGTGGCGGTTTTCGCTAAAAGTACTTTCTACCAAAGCCCGCATTCCCTGTCGTTGGTTCGCAATTCTATTCCCTATCTTCGTAATAGAGGTAAAAGCACTTACTTTAACCTATGAATTATACTGAGCAAAACTAAACTATCAAACGTTGATAATAAGATTTTTGGTCAATTTTAGGTCAATCGCAAGAAGTGAGCGATTGACCACAGTCTGTAGACAGTATTCTGTTACGCGTTCTGCATCTTATTAATGTCTAACTGCAATGATTCCAACTGCTTCGCTACACGGCCAACGTCGCCCGCACCCTGCGTTAAAACAAGGTCACCGCCTTGAATTACGTTGGCTAAAGCCGATGGCAGTGCGTTGATATCGGCAACAAAGATTGGATCTATCTTACCACGCCCGCGAATAGTTCGACTTAATGAACGCCCGTCAGCCCCTGCAATAGGTTTCTCACCTGCAGAATAAACATCTAACAGAATTAGGACATCAACTTGTTCAAGAACGTTCGCAAAATCATCATACAGATCGCGAGTACGGCTATAACGGTGCGGTTGGAAGATCATAACAAGACGTTTATCAGTCCAGCCACTTCGTGCAGCTTGAATGGTTACGTCCACTTCGGTTGGGTGATGACCGTAATCATCAACCAGCATTGCAACACCTTTACCTGTTTCGTACTCACCTAGGTGATCGAAACGACGACCCGTGCCTTCGGTTCCCGCCATCGCTTTTAGAATCGCTTCATCGCTGATGTCATCTTCTGTTGCAACAGCAATCGCAGCGGATGCATTCAATGCATTGTGACGACCCGGAATGTTTAGCGTAATATCAAGGTTAGCTTTACCTTCACGTACCACCGTGAATTTGCCTTGCTGACCTTCTTGTACGTAGTTTTCAATACGGATATCAGCATCTTCTGAGAAGCCGTAAGTAATCACTTGGCGGCTAACCTGAGGTATAAGCTCACGCACTACAGGATCATCAACACACATCACAGCCTGGCCGTAGAATGGCAGGTTATGTAAGAAATCAATAAACGTCTGCTTCAGCGTTTCAAAATCGCCGCCGTAAGTGTCCATATGATCCGCTTCAATGTTAGTGACGATACTAACCATTGGTTGCAGATGTAAGAATGACGCATCACTTTCATCAGCTTCAGCGATAAGAATACGGCTCGAACCTAAACGTGCGTTAGTACCTGCACTTTTCACCAAACCACCGTTTACGAAGGTTGGATCTAGGCCTGCTTCAGAGTAAATCTGTGTCACTAGCGCAGTCGTGGTTGTTTTACCGTGTGTACCTGCCACAGCAATGCCGTGACGAAAACGCATCAGCTCAGCCAGCATTTCAGCACGACGTACGATCGGTGTGCGCGCTTCACGAGCAGCAATAATTTCTGGGTTTTCTTCGTTGATAGCGGTTGAAACCACCACAACACTTGCATCGGCAACGTTACTTGCTTGGTGACCAACGTAAACAGTAGCCCCCTTGCTAACTAAGCGTTCTGTCACTGGGTTTTGAGCAATATCAGAACCTGTGATCTGGTAGCCTTCATTAAGCAAGACTTCAGCAATCCCGCTCATTCCGGCACCACCAATACCAATGAAGTGGATAGATTTAACACGGCGCATCTCTGGCACCATTGCACGGATTTGCGCTAAGTCTTGGGTATGTTCAATCGTCATCAATTCAATCTCATTATTTTGCTAAAGCTTTGATCGCTTCAGCGACAGTCACATCAGCATCAAGCTTGGCGGCTTGACGAGCTTTTGTTGCCATCATTTTTAATTCATTTCTATCAAGCTGCGCGATAGTGTTCGCGAGTTTATCAGCCGTTAGTTGAGGCTGTTCAATCATTAACGCCGCGCCACATTCTACTAAATGATCGGCATTCAACGCTTGTTGTCTGTCTTTGTGCATAAACGGAACGAAAATAGAACCTACACCAGCAGCAGACACTTCAGATACGGTTAATGCACCAGAGCGACACACTAATAGATCTGCCCACTCATAAGCTTGCGCCACATCATCAATAAATTCAGTCACTTGAACATTATCTACAGAATGTGATTTGTATTGTTCAATCACTTGCTGTTGATTGTTCTTACCTGCTTGATGCACCACAGTGAAGCCTTCACCAAGCTGCGCCATCGTTACTGGCAAGGTATCGTTCAGGATTTTTGCGCCCTGACTACCGCCCATAACCAAGATGCGGATGTCACCATCACGCTCAGCCATGCGTTGCTCGGGTTCCGCTAAGGCAACAACATCTTCGCGTACTGGGTTACCCACCACTTCTGCGGTAGAAAACGCACCAGGAAAAGCTTGGAAAACCTTTTTAGCAATCTTAGACAGCCATTGGTTGGTTAAACCTGCCACTGCATTTTGTTCATGTAGAACCACTGGAATACCAGATAACCAAGCCGCGATACCCCCCGGGCCACTGACGTAACCACCCATGCCAAGCACCACATCAGGTTGCCATGCTTTAATATGTCGTCTGGCTTGAAGTATGGCATTAATAATCTGGAACGGCGCTTTAATTAGCTTGCTAATGCCTTGACCACGCAGGCCTTTCACCTTAATGAAGTCGATCTCAATACCATGCTTTGGCACCAGTTCCGCTTCCATTCGGTCCGCCGTTCCTAACCAGCGAATTTCCCAACCTTGTTGCTGAAGCTTTTTCGCCACCGCTAATCCAGGGAAAACGTGACCGCCAGTACCACCAGCCATCACTAAAAGTTTTTTGTTTTGTTTCATAACGTTAGATTCTTATTCTACTAATTCGTTTTGATTGTCGGCTTGTTCTTTTTGTTGAACTCGGCATTCATGATCGATACGCAGCAGCATAGAAACCGCTACTGACATCACGATAAGGCTTGAACCTCCGTAACTGATCAGCGGTAAGGTTAGACCTTTGGTCGGAACAATACCTGAAGCGGCACCTACATTAACAAGCGTCTGAAAAGCAAACCAAATACCAATGCCAAACGCCAGATAACCGCTGAACACTTGGTCGTTTTCGAAAGCTTTTTTGCCAATAAAAATAGCTTTAAAAACCAAACTAAAGATCAGCATCAACACTAAGGTTACGCCAACAAAACCCAACTCTTCAGCCAGTACAGCAAAAACAAAATCGGTGTGTGCTTCAGGTAGGTACTCGAGTTTTTGAATTGAATTACCAAGCCCTTGCCCCATCCAATCACCACGACCGAACGCCATCAATGATTGAGTTAGCTGATAACCACTACCAAACGGGTCACTCCAAGGTTCCCAGAATGACGTAACACGTCGAACACGATAAGGCTCAATAACAATCAATCCCACAACGGCAGCAATACCTGCCACCATTAAGGCTATAAATTGTGACAGCTTAGCACCTGCGATAAACAACATGCCAAACAAGGTAACCAACATTACGACAACGGTACCCAAATCGGGCTGGCCAAGTAGCAACACCGCAAAGGCACCGAACACCATGATCGGTTTACCAAAACCACCGAAGAAGGTTTTTCTCACTTCATCCTGTTTACGTACCAAATAGCCCGCCATAAAGATAAACAGAGATAACTTAGCGACTTCAGCAGGTTGTAAGTTAAACAGCCCGAGAGGAATCCAACGTGAGGCACCGTTAACCGACTTACCGACGGCTAACACCACCACTAGCAAAAAGAAGGATAAGCCCAATAGGTACATACTGTATTGAAACCAGCGTTTCATCGGGATTTGTAATATTACGCTGGATACACCTAACGCTAACACCAGGAAAATGGCGTGGCGGAACATGAAGTGAAACGGCTGATCGGTTAAACGAGCACTGATTGGGAACGAAGCCGACGTTACCATTACCAAGCCCGTCAGCATCAGTCCAAGAGCAATCCATACCAACTGACGATCGTAGAGCGCCTCTGGTGTGGCACGGTTAAGCCATTGCCAAATAGATTGATTAATCTCTTTCACTCTTTGCACTGAATGTTAGTCCTTCAACACGTTAGGCATACTCATGAGCAAGTTCAGTGAACGCATCACCTCTCGCCATGAAGTTATTAAATTGATCGAAGCTTGCACATGCAGGAGACAACATCACCATGTCACCCGACACCAATTGTGCAGAGATACTCTCGATGATGTCACGCATGGTATCAAACGTCTTAGCCGATGGATGTAATGGCATAAATTGCGCAGCATCTTCACCGAAGCAACACAGTTGTACGCGGTCTAGTTGCGCCAACACGGGGTTAAGCTCGCTAAAGTCAGCACCTTTGCCCACACCTCCGACTAAGAGATACAAAGTACCTTGGTATTCTAATCCCGACAGAGCCGCTAATGTACTGGCTACGTTGGTCGCTTTCGAGTCGTTAACCCATTTAATTTCGCGTTTGTCAGCCACTACTTGGCAACGATGCGTCAAACCATTGTAGGCTTTCAAAGCTTCAAGACTTTTGCTGTAATCGATACCGACTTGCTTAAGCAGTGCTAAAGAGACTAAAGCATTCGCCACATTATGACGTCCAACCAATGTTAAATCTTGGCTAGGAAGTACAGGCTTACCGTTGTCCATTAGCCATTCGGTGCCATCAATCGTCGCTACACCAAACTCTTGGTCATCGAGTCCGAATGTCACTAATGGCATACTGTGGTCAGGATAAGTCTCTTTGTCTTCGCGGTTTACGATCGCGTACTGAGCATTATTAAAAATTCTTAATTTAGCGTCACGGTAATCGGCCATGCCTTGATAGCGATCCATATGATCTTCTGACAAGTTCAAAAAGGCCGCCGCTACAAGATTTAGACTGGATGTTGTCTCTAGCTGAAAGCTTGAAAGCTCAAGGACATACAAGTCGGCATCAAGCTCAAGAAGATCCAAGGCAGGAATACCTATGTTGCCACCAATGCCAACGTTAAGACCAGCAGCTTTGGCAAGCACACCCGTTAGATCGGTCACCGTACTCTTGCCATTGGAGCCTGTTATTGCCACGACGGGTTTGTCTACCGCCCAACCAAACAGTTCAATATCGCCAACAACCGGAATACCCGCTTGAATAACATCTTGTATTTCAGGGGTCGCTAAGGCGATACCTGGGTTAGCAACCACTAAATCAGCTTCCGCTAACCATTGGCTATTCCAACTTCCAGAATGCAGCTCTACCGATTCAGGCAAAGATTCTTTTCCTGGTGGTAGCTCTCGCGTATCAATTACCTTCACATGCGTATGAGGTTGATATTTTACGAGATGTTTAACGACAGAGAGCCCGGTAATACCGAGCCCCACAACAACTACATTTTGAATATTTTGCCAATGTTCCATTTAAACAAGATGCTCTTAATAGTTTTAAAGAGCCTCTAATTAAGAGGCTCACATAGGATTAACGAACTTTCAGCGTTGCTAGGCCAACCAGTACTAATACCATTGAGATGATCCAAAAACGCACGATGACACGTGGCTCCGGCCAACCTTTCAGTTCATAGTGGTGGTGAATTGGTGCCATGCGGAAAATACGCTGACCGCGCAATTTGTAAGAGCCAACTTGCAGTATCACTGACAAGGTCTCCATTACAAACACACCGCCCATGATAACCAATACCAACTCTTGGCGAACTAACACAGCGATCACACCCAGAGCACCACCAAGCGCTAGTGAGCCAACATCGCCCATGAATACTTGTGCAGGATAAGTGTTGAACCATAGAAAACCAAGTCCAGCACCGACGATAGCAGTACATACCACAACCAGCTCGGAGGTGTATGGGATGTATGGAATGTGTAAGTATGACGCAAAGTTAACGTTACCGGTCGCCCAAGCAATTACAGCAAAACCAGCCGCAACCATAACCGTTGGCATAATGGCCAAGCCGTCTAGACCGTCTGTTAGGTTTACCGCGTTACTGGTTCCCACAATAACAAAGTAAGTTAGTACGATATACAGTAAACCAAGTTGTGGCATCACATCTTTAAAGAAAGGAACAACCAATTGAGTTGCTGCAGTATCGTGTCCGTGAGCATACAGAGCAAACGCCACGACTAACGCAATTGCTGATTGCCAGAAGTACTTCCAGCGAGCGATCAAACCATCGGTGTTCTTACGAACGACTTTACGGTAGTCATCAACAAAGCCAACCGCGCCATAACCAGCAAGTACAACTAATACAGCCCAAACATAAGGATTCGAGAGATCAGCCCACATCAATACCGTAATAATGATCGCAGCAAGGATCATCACACCGCCCATGGTTGGCGTGCCACGTTTGCTGAAATGAGATTCAGGGCCGTCATTACGAACAACTTGGCCAATTTGTAGCATTTGCAGACGCTCAATTAAACGAGGTCCCATCCACAGTGACAGACATAACGCCGTCAAAATACTCGCGATTGCACGAAACGATAAGTATTCGAACAAACGGAAAAAAGAAAAGTGTGGCTGTAGTAGCTCTGCAAGCCAAATTATCATGAAAAGTTCTCCTTTAAAGCAGCGGCTATTTTACTCATTCCTGCACTATTCGCGCCTTTTACCAATAAGGTATGTGACACGCTTTCTGGCAAGCTTAGGTGCTGCTCTATGTGCGCGATCATCGCTTGATGCGTTGTAAAGTGGGTACCATTACAGACCTCACTAATCACCTTGGTATCATCACCGTAAGTAAGTACATGCTCAAAAGCGAATGGGGCAGCATATTCACCGACTTGACGGTGAAGTGCAAGGCTTTCATCGCCTAATTCAGCCATATTACCTAAAATTAACCAACGCTGACCTTTGAAGCTCGAGAGTAGCTTCGCTGCCGCCTTCATTGCTGGCACGCTGGCGTTGTAACTGTCATCTATGAGTTTGATATTCTGACTTAATTGTTGAACCTCAACTCGCCCTTTGACAGAGATCAGATTCGCTAAACCATTTTTCACCTCATCAAGCGAGGCTCCAAATTGGATGCTCAACGCTGCAGCTGCTAATGCATTCGCTACGTTATGTTGACCGATGATACCAAGCTCAACAAATATGGACCCTTGAGGTGTCTGCATATCAAAGCACGCTTCACCTTGCTCATTGATGCGAATATTCTTGGCAAAATAATCCGCCTTGCTGTCGCTTTCTGAAAATGTCAGCACGCTTTTATCTGCAAGCACGTCATTCCAAAAGTCACCACCGTTGCTCTCTAGATTAACAATAGCAGTATCATCAGCAGCAAGCCCCTGAAAGATTTCACCTTTCGCTTGTTTCACACCATTGATAGACCCAAAGCCTTCTAAGTGCGCTGCAGCTACGTTATTAACTAACGCCACCTGTGGTTTCACAAGCTGCGTGGTATAGGCAATTTCACCAATGTGGTTCGCGCCCAGTTCTATCACGGCATAGTCGTCATTTGCTTCACTGCGCAGCAAGGTTAATGGCACTCCAATATCATTATTGAAGTTACCTGCGGTAAACAACACCTTGCCACGTTGCTGCAGAATGCTTGCCACCATCTCTTTAACCGTCGTTTTACCACAACTGCCTGTAATCGCCATGGTTGGCACGTTACACTGTTTATGGATCCAAGCACTTAGCTGACCTAAAGCAAGTTTAGTGTCTTCAACAACCACCTGAGTAATATTTAGGTCAAGTTTTCGTTCGACTAACAACGCGCTCGCATTAGCCTCTACCGCTTGATGACAAAAGTCATGCGCATCAAAGCGCTCGCCAACAAGAGCAACAAACAGTGCGCCCTCTTCAACGGTTCGAGTGTCAGTAGAAACCGCATTAATAACACTATTGCTCGACTTGCCAGCCTCAATCAGCTGACCGCTCACCGCTGAACAAATCTGCTCGAGTGATACATCAATCATTATGAAATACCTAAAAGTTGTAGCGCAGACTCTCGATCTGAGTAATGGATCGTTTCGTCTTTCAATACTTGGTAATCCTCATGGCCTTTACCAGCCAAAAGAATAATGTCATTACTGCCAGCCTGTTCTAGGGCAAACTTAACCGCTTGATAGCGGTCGTGCTCGACGAATGCAGATTCAGGTTCGCTTAAACCAGCTAGCATGTCTTTAACAATCAGTGCAGGCTCTTCGCTGCGAGGGTTGTCATCTGAAATAATAATTTTGTCGGCAAACTGCTCTGCTGTAACTGCCATCATTGGGCGCTTACCTGTGTCGCGATCGCCACCACAACCGAAGATAGCCCACAGCTTTCCAGAGCAGTGTACACGCAGTGCAGCCAATGCTTTTTCTAGCGCATCGGGCGTATGCGCGTAATCGACAACGACTTTTGCTTTGCTCGGAACTTGAAACAGTTCCATACGACCAATAACAGGTTGAAGCTGAGACGCGGTGTCGACCAAGGTTTGCTTGTCGATGCCTAATGAAAGCAAAGTCGCGAAAGCAACCAGTACGTTTGATGCGTTGAACTGACCAATCAATGGAACCGAAAGATCACCTTGCCCCCAGCTACCATCGAAAGAGAGCTTAATCCCAGTTTCTGCATAGGCGACATCAGATGCCCACACCGACTGTTGGTAACCAGACAACGGAAGCAATGAAACAGCTATTGCATTGGACAAATCTGACATCCACGCTTTGCCGACTTCATCATCCACATTGATCACTGCATGTTTGCATTTGTGTTGAGTAAACAGGCTTTTCTTAGCCAATGCGTACTCTTCCATCGTGCCGTGGTAATCAAGGTGATCACGACTCAGGTTAGTGAACACACCAACCTCAAAATCCAATGCTTTTACTCGGCCTTGAACCAAACCATGAGAAGAGATTTCCATCGCGGTATAAACTGCACTTTCCTCAGCCAACTCGCTCAGTGTACGTTGTATTTCAATCGCGCTGCCTGTGGTATTAGCCGCTGTTTTTAGGTTATCTAAGAAGCCATTACCCGTGGTGCCCATTACCGCCGAACGCTGGCCGACCAAATCAAGCCACTGAGCAATCAATTGGGTGATGGTGGTTTTGCCATTGGTGCCGGTAACACCAATCAACTTAGTCGCTTGAGAAGAATAAACTCGGCCAGCCAGTTCGGAGAGAATTGAATTTAGCTCAGAGACATAAACAACAGGAACTGCATTTAACCACTCAACCAAGCCATGAGCTTTGTCATCACTCGCTTGTGCAATGACAGCTTTCGCACCTTGAGCGACGGCTTTGTCGATAAAGCGACGACCATCAATGGCATGTCCAACAATGGCAACAAAAATATCGCCTTCCTTGATGGTACGGCTATCCAACTCCAATTGCTCAACAGCAATCGCATCTAGCTCAAGTGAACTAAAGTCCCCCCAAGGAGAAAGTAAAGATGACAGCGTGAGGCTATTACTCATATTGAATCCTGATTGGCTCTATTCTTGAAACTTGTTTTCATCAGCAGGGACATTGAGTATTTGCAGTGCACCCTTCATGATTTCAGAAAAAACGGGGGCAGCAACTGAACCACCATAGTAAAGGTCACCTTGCGGCTCATTGACTACGACAACCAGAGCTACTCTTGGATCGCTGACTGGAGCAAAACCCGACGTTATAGCAATATACTCATCACTATAGCCACCCGCAGCAGCTTTACGAGATGTACCCGTTTTTGCCGCAACTCGATAACCCGGAACAGCGGCTCTGGTTGCAGTTCCGCCCTTTTGAGTCACGCCTTCTAACATTTGCAATACCATCTCTGCATTTTCACGTTTGATGATCTGCTTTGAGAAATCTTGGTCGTTGCTTTTAATGATATGAATCGGTTCATACATGCCTTTGTTGGCTAACGTTGCGTAAGCATGAGCCAACTGAAGCGGGGTCACAGATAAGCCATAACCAAAGGATAGCGTCGCGATTTCGAACTTGGACCAACGGCGACGGTTAGGAAAAATACCACTCGTTTCACCCACGAGATTTAGCCCAGACATTTCGCCTAAACCAACCGAACTGTACATACCAAGTAACGCTTCAAGCGGCATATCAAGCGCTAATTTCGCAACGCCGATGTTACTTGATTTTTTAAGGATCAAGGCTAAATCAGCCTTGCCCACTTTAGAGGTATCACGTACTCGGCTACCTCCAATTTGCATGATGCCATTACCCGTATCAATAATAGATTTCGCATCAGCTGTACCATTTTCTAATGCGGCGAGCACCACAAAAGGTTTCACTGTTGAGCCGGGCTCCATAGCATCGGTCAGCACGCGGTTTCGCATTTTAAAGCTTTGTAAATCAGAGCGGTTGTTCGGGTTGTAAGATGGTGCATTGACCATGGCTAACACAGCGCCCGTTTTCACATCGAGTAATACTGCAGAGCCTGAGGTCGCTTTATGATCGGCCACCGCTTGCTTAATCGCTCGATAGGCTATCGCCTGCAATCGTTGATCGATGGTGAGTTCTAGTGGTTTGCCTTCTTCGCGTTCTTCTAACGCAATGTTTTCGACAACGCGTCCGTAGCGGTCTTTACGAATCGTTCGCTTGCCTGCTTCGCCCGTAAGCCATTTATCGTAACTGCGTTCAACCCCTTCCAGGCCGTGCCCATCAATTCCGGTCACACCGATAAGGTGTGCACTGACTTCACCAGCAGGGTAGTAACGTCGAGATTCCGCTTTTAGGCCCACACCCACCAGCTTAAGTTCACGGATATACTTAGCCATCGCAGGGCTAACTTGTCTTTGTAGATAAATAAATCGACGGGATTTATTGCTAGAGATCTTATCGATCATCGATTGTCGCTGTAGGCCAAGTACATCGGCTAACGCATACCAACGATCAATCTGGGCCATGCCATTTTTATCGAAAATCGTTTTTGGGTCGGCCCATACTGCTTCAACGGGAACACTCACAGCAAGCGGCTCGCCATTGCGGTCAGAGATAATACCGCGAGCAGAAGGAATAGCCTTAACACGCACTGAGCGAAGATCGCCCTGGCGAATTAAGTTATCGGGTTCAATGATTTGGATGTAAGCCACACGGCCAACGAGTGCAGCAAAGGCTAGAAACACGAAAGCAATAACAACGTTGAAACGCCATTTAATAAGAATTGGATCCGAATCCTTTTCGCTCTTCACTCGCTCTTTCGTTGATTCATTAACGGTTTTTGCGGGTGTTTTTTCCTTTTTACCGGTCATTTCAGTGTGATCACAACTTCTTTGTCGGAGTCTGGACGTTTCATGTCTAGCTCTCTTTTTGCCGATGCTTGAACGCGGCTGTGTTCTGCTAGCGCCGTCTCTTCAAGCATTAAATTTCGCCACTCATCATCAAGTTGTTCCCGCTCCACCAATGCCATGTCTTTTTGCGTAATCGCCTGACGTGATACATGTGTCGTAAGAACGACCCCCATCGCACTCGCAAAGATGCAGATAAGAAGCCCCAATGGGACTTTGCCCACGGAGATCAAATCAAAAAAGATTATCTTGGCTAAGTTGGGTTTGGAGGTCTTCATTGACTATAGCTTTTCTGCGATTCGTAGTACTGAACTACGCGAACGAGTATTCTCATCCACTTCATCTTTAGAAGGCTTAATTGCTTTACCAATTGGTTTCAGATCGGCACTGCCTAGCGCTTTGATCTGCTCTTCAGTTAGTGGCAGGCCATGTGGTACTTGCGGTCCTTGGCTCTCTTTACGGATAAAGCGCTTCACCATACGGTCTTCAAGCGAGTGGAAACTGATAACAGAGATACGACCTTGAGGAGCTAGAATGCTTGCCGCGCCTTTCAGTGCTGTATCGATCTCTTCTAGTTCACTGTTAATGTAGATACGGAATGCTTGGAAAGCACGTGTTGCTGGGTGTTTTTTCTCTTTGAAGCTTTTTGGAGCGACATCAGAGATAAGCTTAGCCAGTTGACCAGTGCGCGTTAGCGGTTCGTTCTCTTCATTCTCTTGATAAGCAATGATGCCTTTCGCGATACGACGAGCGTGTTTGTCTTCACCGAACTCACGAATAACCCATGTGATGTCATCAAGATCAGCTTCAACCAACCACTGAGAAACAGGAATGCCGGTTGTTGGGTCCATACGCATATCAAGCGGGCCATCTTTCATAAAGCTAAAGCCACGCTCAGCGTCATCTAGCTGTGGTGAAGAGACACCTAAATCCAGCAATACGCCATCCACTTGACCGACTAAGTCATAACGCTCTGCATATTCAGCCATACCTGAGAACGGGCCGTGAATAATCGTAAAACGAGGGTCATCAATCTTTTGTGCTTCGGCAATCGCTTGTGGATCGCGGTCGATACTAAAGAGTCTTCCATTCTCGCCCAGTTTAGACAGGATTGTACGGCTGTGACCACCACGGCCAAAAGTACCATCAATATAGGTACCGTCAGGTTTGATCGCAAGTCCGTCAATAGATTCGTTAAGCAATACTGAAATATGTTTGAATGCTTCTGTCATAGTCTTCTCAGTGAATGGATTGAGCCATTAGTTCGGCAATAATATGTTCTATTAACGTTTTAGTTTACTGATTTCACGCCGTATCTCCACCATATTGTGTATAGGCTTTGGGAATTTTTGACCCAAGCTCATATCAAGATGATGGATTCTAAGGAAATCTAAATAATTAACGTCAATATAAAGCAAAAAACCCATCACTACCGTTAAGTAATGATGGGTTCTTTATATAGGTGGAGTTGACACATACGCCGGGTTCTGTTCCGCTTGCGCGGCGGTAACCATTCGTCTAGGCCTGCAATCGCTCACAGGCTCAAGCAATCTACCCGCCCCCATACGCGAGCAGCGCAATGCGAGGGCCTATTTGATCTTGCTCCGGGTGGAGTTTACCTTGCTACGAACTGTTGCCAGTCGCACGGTGCGCTCTTACCGCACCCTTTCAGCCTTACCTGTGCCTCTTCCGAAGAAATGAGGCCATCGGCGGTCTTCTCTCTGCTGCACTTGTCGTGGGCTCGCGCCCCCCAGACGTTATCTGGCACCCTGCTCTATGGAGCCCGGACGTTCCTCCCCTCTACCAGTCTCCCGAAGGACTTCAACGTCAGTTTCCCGAAGGACCTCAACGTCAGTCTCCCGAAGGACATCAGCAAAGCAGCGATTACCCGTTCAACTCCGAGGGCGGATTGTATAGAGATTAGTGTGCAGTGTCTAGCGAGATCACAAATATGCTGCAAACCATTAAGCAAGTGCACGAATTTCACACAATCCAAGCACAAAAAAAGGAGCGACGGTATTACCATCACTCCTCACAAGCTTTTCAATACAGGTTAGCTACTCTATAAATAGGTATCTAGTCTATAAAGAGCTATCTAGTTGTCTAGATGCTCTAAGCCCCATTTGTATAAAGCGTTCTTTTTCAGATTGTAGATTTCTGCCGTCATCGCCGCTGCTTTTTTAAGTGGCAGTTCTTTGGTTAGAATACCCAGCGTGCGAGTCGCTTCGTCTGGCAACTCTGTGCTCGCTTCTTCACGGTGACCGTGAATTAGCAATACCATCTCACCGCGTTTACGGTTTGCGTCTTCTTCAATCCACTCAATAAGTTCACCAAGTGGCAGACCTTGGATGGTTTCGAAGGTTTTGGTTAGCTCACGCGCCAATACAACCTCACGGTCAGGGCCTAAGATCTCTAGCATGTCTTGTAGAGAATCAGTAATACGGTGCGGAGATTCGTAGAAGATACACGTGCGTTCTGCTTTTGCGATCTCTAAGAACTTGTCTTTACGACCTTTGCTCTTTGGCGGTAAGAAACCTTCAAAGCTGAAACGATCAGACGGCAAACCAGACGCACTTAGTGCGGTAATCACAGCACAAGCACCAGGAAGTGGCACAACTCTCACACCCGCTTGACGACATTGTGAGACAAGATGGTAACCTGGATCACTGATTAAAGGAGTACCCGCATCAGAGACTAATGCGATAGACTGACCTTCTAATAACCTTTCGACTAGAACTTGTGCTTTAGTTTGTTCATTATGATCATGTAAAGCGAACGTTCTGGTTGATATATTGAAGTGAGCAAGCAGCTTACCCGTGTGGCGTGTGTCTTCGGCTGCAATAACATCGACACTTGATAAAATTTCAATTGCTCTTTGAGTGATATCTCCCAAATTTCCGATTGGGGTTGGCACAATATAGAGAGTTGGGCTCTCTGTGAGCAAGGTTTTGTTATCTGTCATTTGTTTACCATCACTTCAACGATTAATATAGATACAAATTTATACGGAATTTAAAGAACTCATGGCAACGATGAACCATAAGAGACTCAGTGTACCACGCTTACTCACTCCAATTGCATTAGCAATTACATTGGCGGCTTGTTCTTCAGGTCCTCAAGCACCAACGCGTGTTGATATTACACTAGATCCAGCGCAATCAACTGAAAGTTACATGATGCAGGCGGATAGTAGCAAAGGAAGTCTACAAAACGACTGGTTAATCATGGCGCTTAAGGCTTCTGTGCAAGCTGGAAAAACCGATCAAGCGACTCTGCTGATCAAACGCTTAGCCAAACAAGAGCTGAGTGAAGTTCAACAAGCAGAATGGCAATTAGCTCGCGCTCAACTGCTGGTGAATAACTCACAACCACAGCAAGCGTACAGCCAACTGAACTTTCAGCCTTGGTGGAAGCTTCCGAACGAGCAATGGAAAGATTATCACGAGCTACGCGCTAACATTTCTGAAATACAGAATGAGTATTTCGAAGCGAGCCGTGAGTTAGTCCTTTATTCTGAATATCTGGACGCTAGCGACGAAAGCCAACAGCAAACGGCCAACCGTATTTGGCAGAACCTGAATAGCTACTCTCAATACGAGATTCTAGAACTGAAAACATCGCCGACAGAAGATGTGCTTTCAGGTTGGTTGCAACTGGCTATCTACATGAAGACGCTGAATTCGAACCTTCCAAACCTACAGGAAACCCTGGCTGATTGGTTAGCTGAGAACCCTCGTCACCCAGCAGCACTTTATACACCTCAAGCGATCACCGACATCTTGGCACTAGAGATCAGCAAACCAACCAGCACTGCGCTGCTGCTGCCGCTAACAGGTAAGTACGGTAAGCAAGCGCAACTTGTGCGTGATGGTTTCATCTTTGCGATGATGAATGACAAAGAGCGTGAAGAAAATGCAACGTTGACCGTAATGGATACCAACGTACAAAGTGCCGCTGAAATTAAAGCGAAACTGGAAGAGAATAACGTTGATTTCATCGTTGGCCCTCTGATTAAGAGCAATATCACCAAGCTTCAACAAGCGCAGAAAAACCACGAAAACTCGATTCCAGCATTAGCTCTTAATATTCCAACTCAGCTAGAACCAGATACTAATATTTGTTATCTCGCTTTATCGCCAGAACAAGAAGTCGCTCAGGCTGCGAAACACCTTTTTGCACAAGGCTATAAGTACCCACTTATTCTTGCACCCAAAGGACGCTTAGGTGACCGCGTTGAGCAAGCATTTAACGAAGAGTGGCAGAAATACAGCAACAACGACGTTGCAATCAGCTTCTTCTCTGACAAACGCCAACTGCAGCGTAATGTGAATCAGATTTTCGGTTTACAAGAGAGCCAACAACGTATCGCTCAAATGGATGGGCTACTTAACTTAGACCTAGAAACAGAGCCACGCAGTCGTCGTGATATCGATTCTGTCTACATTGTCGCTAAGAACTCAGAGCTAACACTCATCAAACCCTTCATTGAAGTTGCAATTAACCCTGATGCTAGCCAACCTGCACTGTTTTCAAATTCACGCAGCAACAGCGGTGACAAGCAATATGAAGACCTAACGGGTGTCTTCTACAGCGATATCCCGCTATTGGTCGAGAACAAAAACGAGCTTAACAAAGCGCTTAATGACCTATGGCCTTCACACTCGAACAGCCAAAAGCGTCTACAAGCTCTAGGAATGGATGCATACTATCTAATGGATGCACTACCACAGATGAAAGCCGTACAAGATTACAGCATTACAGGTGAAACCGGCGTATTAACCATCGACAACAACTGTGTTGTTCAACGTGAAATCAGCTGGGCAGAGCATGGGGCTTTTTAGCCGTAAGTTCCTATCCAAGCCAACAATCACCCACAAACAAGTGGGTGATAAATACGAGACCGTGGCAAAGAATTATTTAGTTCGCCACGGTTTATCGTTAATTGAAGAAAACTTCATAGCAAAGTGTGGCGAAATTGATCTTATAATGCGCCATAACAATACGGTTGTGTTTACTGAGGTAAAATACCGCAAGCAAACACGCTACGGACATGCCGCTGAAATGGTGACTGCCAAAAAGTCACAAAAGCTACTCAAAACAGCCAATGTTTGGCTTATGCAGCAAGGCTTGTCGGTACACTCTACAGATTACAGGTTTGATATCATTGCCATCGAAGGGCCGAATGACACTATCGACTGGATTCAAAACGCGATTACCCAAGGATAAACATGCTAGACAGCATCAAAGAAAGTTTTACAGAAAGTATTCAAATCCAAATTGCGGCGGCAGAAGCTCTGCCAGACGCAATCACGCATGCCGCTCAAGCAATGGTTGCAACCCTGCTTAACGGAAACAAGATTCTTTGTTGTGGTAACGGTGGTTCGGCATCGAATGCTCAGCAATTTGTCTCTTGCCTACTTAATCGCTTTGAAACCGAGCGCCCTAGTCTTCCAGCAATGGCTCTCACTGCTGACAACACTACGCTAACGGCTGTGGCTAACGACTACCACTATGAAGAGATCTTCTCTAAGCAGGTACGTGCGTTTGGTCAAACTGGTGATATTTTACTGGCTATATCTACTAGTGGTAACAGTAAAAATATCATCAAAGCAATGGAAGCTGCGGTAACACGTGATATGACAATCATCGCCTTTACTGGTAAAGATGGTGGTGAAATGGCTGGCCTGCTTGGTGAGCACGATGTAGAAATTCGTATTCCCTCACACCGTACAGCACGTATCCACGAAGTACACATGGTGACACTACACTGCTTATGTGACCTAATCGATCAAGTACTCTTCCCAGCTCACGAAGAGTGATATACGGAGCATCACGATGAAATCATTAACTTCTATGAAGCTGCTTAAGCTGATTAGTGTTTCGCTACTTACACTGTCGTTATCTGGTTGTGCTGGTCTTTTCATTGCTGGTGCAGCAACTACTGCAAATCTAGTCACAGATACACGAACCACCAAAGAGATTTGGAGCGACAACAATATCGAATTTGAAGTTGCAGCTATGACTAATAAACCGCCATTTCGCGGCAATGTCAGTATCACAGCAAGCTCTTACCGTGGTTCAGTAGTTCTGATGGGGCAAGCAACGACAGATGCTGAACGTCGTGCTTTTGAAAGCCAAGCTAAAGCAGTAACGGGGGTTGAAAGTATACACAACCAGATCCGAGTGAAAGAGCCACTGTCTGTTAGTGCTATCAGCAAAGACAGTTGGATTACCACTAAAGTGAAGTCTGCCCTACTTGCCAAGTCTGAGCTTAACGGTATCAAAGTCAAAGTCATTACTGAAGATTCAGAAGTATTTCTGCTTGGATTAGTTTCTCGAGAACACGCTGATATCGCGACAGAAGTTGCGCGTAATATCTCTGGTGTGAAGCAGGTGATTCGAGCGTTTGAATATGGTGAAGATGACAATTTGGTAAACTAACACCCTCTGAATTTACTTAGCCAACTTAGCTGCTTATTAGCTGGTTGGTTGGCTGGTAAAGCCTAACGAAATGAATCAGATTAATAAAAGTCAGTTAGCACAAAAAGAAAAAGCAGCGATAAATCGCTGCTTTTTTTTGTATTTGGAGTTATTTAAAAAATAACGCTATTTGATAACACGAAGGCTTGGGCGACCTTTCGCTGGACGAGATGGCTCAGGTTCTGAGTCAGACTCTTCAGCATCTACGTCTGCTGTTGCAACACTCAAAGATGGGCCTTTTTCTGGTTCTTCAAAAGGACTTTCTTCAATTCCTTCTTCAAACGCTTCCATGTAAGCCTCTTCAGGTTCAAACATGGTACCAGCACCATTCTCACGAGCATAAATTGCTTGTACTGCGTATAGCGGAACGATCACAGAGTGTGGACGACCACTAAAGCGAGCACTAAACGTCACAGCTTCGTTACCCAGTTCAAGTTGTCCAACCGCACGAGGCGCGATGTTCAGAATGATCTGACCATCTTGAACAAACTCGTCTGGAACTCTCACACCCGGCAATGTTGCTTCAACAACCAAGTGTGGAGTCAGTTCGTTATCAACCAGCCATTCATAAAATGCACGAAGCATGTATGGTCGGCGTGGAGTCATATTTGAAATATCCATAAACGCTTAGCGAACGAGTCGCATCTCGCGCTCAGCTTCCGTTAGAGAAGCTAGGAATGAATCACGTTCGAATACGCGGTTCATGTAAATCTTAAGTTCTTTAGAACCAGGACCAATCAGTTCGATACCAAGCTCAGGTAAACGCCATAGTAGCGGAGCTAGGTAACAATCAATTAGGCTAAACTCTTCGCTCATGAAGTATTCATACTCAGCGAAGATAGGAGCAAGAGTTAATAGGTCGTTGCGTAATTTCACGCGAGCTGCTTCAGATTCTTCAGCGTTGCCTTTAACGATCTTCTCTGCAACTGAATACCAGTTACGCTCAATTCGGTACATCATTAGACGACTGTTACCACGAGCAACCGGGTATACAGGCATCAATGGTGGATGAGGGAAACGCTCATCTAGGTATTCCATGATGATCTTAGAGTCATATAGAGCAAGCTCACGATCAACAAGAGTAGGTACTGATTTGTACGGGTTCAGTTCAACAAGCTCTGCTGGTAGATTTTTTTCATCAACCAACTCAACTTCAACACTTACGCCTTTTTCAGCAAGAACAATGCGCACCTGATGGCTATACATATCAGAAGCACTTGAGAAAAGAGTCATTACAGAACGTTTATTGGCAGCTACAGCCATGGAGCCCTCCAGTACACTTTAAATAAAAACAATGGAGGCCTAAAGCCTCCATTGAACATTAACATAATTTGGGAATTAGCACGGTATTATAGCACAATTAGTGCACATCACGCCAATACTCTTTCTTCAGCAAAATCACGATGATAGTGAAGATTACTAAGAAGGCCATTACCCACCAACCCATAGCATGACGCTCAAGTTGAACAGGGTCGCCCGAGTAAACCAAAAAGTTAACAAGGTCACGAACTGCTTCGTCATACTCACCAGCACTTAATTCGCCAGAACCATCCGTTTCAGTGCCAACAACAACCTTAACTTCCTCACCATCGACCATGTGAGTATCGTAGATTGGCGTTGGGATACCTTGTAGCTCTTCAAGAACATGCGGCATACCAACACTTGGGAAAACCAGGTTGTTCACACCAAATGGACGAGACGGATCTTCATAGAAAGTACGAAGGTACGTGTATAGCCAATCTGCGCCACGAACACGAGCAACCAATGTTAGATCTGGTGGTGGAGCACCAAACCAACTAGCAGCTTGCTCAGAAGGCATAGCGTTAACCATCAAGCTACCAATTTTCACTTCAGGATCGAAGATCAGGTTTTCCTTCATTAGGTCTAAAGGAATCTCCAAATCATTCGCAACACGTTCATAACGTTGGTACTGCGTTGAGTGACAAGCGAAACAGTAGTTCATGAACATCTTAGCGCCATTTTGCAATGAAGCTTTGTCTGTTAAATCATTGTTTGCTTTGTCTAATGGTACGCCTGCACCCGCTGCCATCGCTAGTGACGGCAACATAGCAAATAAAATTACAATCCACTTTTTCATTTGAATGTCACCCTTTCTGGTAATGGTTTCGTCGCTTCATTTTTACTGTAGAACCACAGCAGAACGAAGAACATGAAGTAACCTAAGCTAAAGATTTGAGCTAATAGCGTGTATGTAGGCGTTGCTGGAAGCGCACCAAGTACACCAAGCGCAATAAAGCTTATTGTGAATTGGATGATGTTAATCAAATGCAGTTTGCTACGGTAACGGTAAGAACGCACTTTACAACGGTCGAACCATGGCAGTAGGAATAGCACAACAATTGAAGCGCCCATTGCAACTACACCTAACAGCTTATCTGGAACAGCACGAAGTACAGCGTAGAACGGCGTGAAGTACCAAACTGGAGCAATATGCTCAGGTGTTTTCAGCGGGTTTGCAGCTTCAAAGTTAGGCGGCTCAAGGAAGTACCCACCCATTTCTGGGTTAAAGAACAGCACGTAACAGAACAAGAATAGGAAACCAGCAACACCAACCATATCTTTTACCGTCCCGTATGGGTGGAAAGGAATAGAGTCAATGATGTCGTATTTCTTAGTGTAATCCTTGTGGAATGGGAACTGAGTTTTGTAGTCGTCGCCCATTGTGCCTTTAGGAAGCTTAGTTTCGATACCGTCTGGGTTGTTCGAACCCACTTCGTGCAGCGCCAGTACGTGAAGTACGATAAGCAGCAGAAGTACAATTGGCAGAGCAATAACGTGCAGTGCGAAGAAACGGTTCAGCGTTGCACCAGAGATGATGTAGTCACCACGGATCCAAAGCGTTAGGTCATCACCTATAACAGGGATCGCACCAAACAGAGAAATGATTACCTGAGCACCCCAGTAAGACATTTGACCCCATGGTAGTAGGTAGCCCATGAAAGCCTCAGCCATAAGCACTAAGAAGATCAACATACCGAAGATCCAAAGTAACTCACGAGGCTTTTGGTAAGAACCGTAGATTAGACCACGGAACATATGCAGGTAGATCACAACGAAGAATGCCGATGCACCTGTTGAGTGCATGTAACGCAGTAGCCAACCGTATTCCACATCACGCATGATGTATTCAACAGAAGCAAATGCACCCTCACCAGACGGTACATAGTTCATTGTCAGCCAAATACCCGTAAGGATTTGGTTAACCAGTACTAACATTGCTAAAGAACCAAAAAGGTACCAAAAGTTAAAGTTCTTAGGCATTGGGTATTCAGATAAATGCTTCTTGTAAGCATTCATCGCGGGTAGACGTTTCTCTACCCAATCAAGCAATCCTTGCATTACGCGTCTCCCTCGTCCACACCGATCATGATCTTAGTGTCACTCAAATACATATGCTTTGGTACAACAAGATTCAATGGAGCAGGTACGCCTTGGAATACTCGACCTGCCATATCAAACTTTGAACCATGGCAAGGACAGAAGAAACCAGACTTAACACCCTGAACTTGTTCTGCAAAAGAATCTGGCAGGTAAGTTGGAGAACAACCTAAGTGCGTACAGAAACCAACAGCAACGAAGAATTCCGGCTTAATTGAACGAAACTCGTTCTGCGCGTATTCTGGTTGTTGTTCAGCTTCAGATTGAGGGTCACGAAGTTGACCACCGATCGCTTTTAGATTCTCTAGCACCGATTCAGCACGGCGTACAACCCATACAGGCTTACCTTGCCACTCGACACGAACCATTTGTCCCGGCTCTAACTTACTGACTTCCACTTCAACCGGTGCGCCTGCAGCTTTCGCCTTGGCACTCGGGTTCCATGATTTAATAAAAGGCACGGCTACAGCAGCTGCTCCTAAACCACCAACAACGGCTGTTGTTGCGGTTAAGAAACGCCTGCGACCGTTATTTAAAGGCGCGTTGCTCATCCAAACATTCTCCCATTTGCTCCTTATGGATTGAAATAATTCCGAATAAAGAGCATGGCTAACAAAATATGTATTTAGTTCTATTTATTGACGGCAAATGATAAATAAAACCCTACTTTTTGACAAGATAAAGCTACCTTTTTGTAACAATCATGAGGCAAAGCGCACATTGGGTTACAAAAGCTTTCAAAATATAAGAATTTGGAAATAAAACGAGGGAGGGAAAGCGTTTAGAGGGGGCATAAAAACAAAAAGCCCGGCATATAGCCGAGCTTTGAACCACAATTCCAGTCGAAAAACTGGGAGCGTGTACTTTTTCGTAAAGAAAAATTAACGCTTAGAGAATTGAGGTTTACGACGTGCTTTACGTAGACCAACTTTCTTACGTTCAACGCAACGAGCGTCACGCGTAACATAGCCAGCTGCACGTAGAGCAGGACGTAGAGTTTCATCGTATTCCATAAGAGCACGAGTGATACCGTGGCGGATTGCGCCAGCTTGACCTGAAATACCACCACCAGAAACAGTGATGTAAAGGTCAAGTTTCTCAGTTAGTTCAACTAGCTCAAGAGGTTGTTTAACAACCATACGAGAAGTTGGACGACCGAAGTAAACATCAAGGCTGCGCTTGTTGATTACGATCTCACCAGAGCCTGGTTTGATGAAAACACGAGCTGCTGAGCTTTTGCGACGACCAGTGCCGTAGTATTGATTCTCTGCCATTGTCTTAATCCCCTTAGATGTCTAGTACTTGTGGCTGTTGAGCAACATGGTTGTGCTCAGTACCAGCGTACACTTTAAGCTTACGGTACATCGCGCGGCCTAGTGGACCACGTGGAAGCATACCTTTAACTGCTAGTTCAAGAACCATTTCTGGTTTCTTAGCAATTAGCTTTTCAAAAGTGATAGTTTTAAGACCACCTGGGAACTCAGAGTGACGGTAGTAAACCTTACCCTTAGCTTTGTTACCAGTTACAGCAACTTTCTCAGCGTTAACAACGATGATGTAATCACCAGTGTCTACGTGAGGAGTGTATTCTGCTTTGTGCTTGCCGCGTAGGCGAGAAGCGATTTCACTTGCTAGACGGCCAAGAGTTTTGCCTTCAGCGTCTACAACATACCAGTCGCGTTTTACAGTTTCTGGTTTAGCAACGAAAGTTTTCATGCTAATAATTACCTATTTAAAAAATTTACACTTAAGGAATACTCGCGTATTCCCACTGTCTAAGAGTTACCATTCATCACCCCTTCGAGTGTTGGAAAACTCTTGGCATAACGTGATTTTACTCATCGCTAGAGGCCCGCAGTAACGGTAGGTCGCAGGATTATAGAGAAGAGCGAAGAAAAAATCACCTCTTTTTGAACAAAATCACGATTTTTTTAATTCTCTTTCTTATTCGAGATAATCAAAGCTAACTTAAGTGTTCTTTTGCCAAATACTCATGGCTCTGCATTTCAATTAAACGCGACTGACAACGTTTAAACTCAAACTCTAGTTGACCATGGGTGTATAGTTTTTCTAGCTCCACTTCCGCTGAAATAATCAGTTTCACATTGCGCTCATAGAACTCATCAACTAACGCAATAAAGCGTCTAGCAGCGTCATCGGAAGTCACGCCCATTTGCAACACATCAGCCAATAGAACCGTGTGATAAACCCGAGACAACTCAATATAATCGTTCTGGCTACGAGCCGACTGACAAAGCTGAGCAAAAGTACCATGCAGCACACCATCACTCGCTTCGACCACATCTAATTGACGGTGATTAACCTCTATCTGCTTAAGCTTCTCTTTATCTTCACCAACAAGCTGCGCGTAATATGTTTCGAGGTTAATGTTAGCTTGGCTATCCAGTGGGTAATGGTAGATCTCAGCCTGCTCTAAGGTTCTCAGACGATAATCAATTCCGCTATCAACATTAAGAATATGACAGTTGTCTTGAATGAGCTTAATAGCGGGTAAGAAACGCGCTCGCTGTAACCCGTTGCGATACAGATCCGCAGGTGGAATATTAGAGGTCGCAACCAAGATAACGTTTCGAGCGAATAACTCTTGGAACAAGGTTCCTAAGATCATCGCATCCGTGATGTCTGAAACAAAGAATTCATCAAAACAGATAATATCCGCTTCTTCTTTCAACTTATCTGCGACTAGAGGCAACGGGTCGCTAACATTACCTAGTGCCCTTAGCTCATCATGGACTCGATACATAAAGCGGTGAAAGTGAACGCGCATTTTTTTTGTGGTCGGTAAGGCATCGTAGAACGTATCCATTAAATAGGTTTTACCGCGCCCGACGCCGCCCCAAAAATAGAGGCCTTTTGGTGGCAGTGGCAGTTCTGGCTTTTTGCCCATTAACTTCTGGAATCGAGTCAGTTGAGGAATAGGGGCATTCATGTAATCTTGGAATTGATGAAAGAGTTCATCTAAAGATTTAACGGCTTGCTCTTGTGCTGGATCTCTTTGAAATCCATGTTCTTTTATATCTTGTTCGTATTTTTTAATGGGATTCATGACGACATTTCCACAATGAAAGCGATATCAGACAGCAAATAAAAATGAGCCCAAACAGTATGAGACATGTCGCTATGCGGTGAATAATGCAGCATCAAACTGCTAACTAGCGCACACGCATTTCTCTTTATACTGCGGCTTTCTCATAGTACCATGGAGCTGTATCACGTGTAACTAAGCAGTAACAAACATGTTAAAAAACAATAATAAGGAGCTGTTATGCCTTGGATGTATGCCGTTGCCGGTTTACTAGTCGGAGTTATTTTAGGGGTCGCTATTTCTCGTCTCATGACACCTGAATACAAAAAACAAAAGAACGTACAGAAAGAATTAGATAGCGCAAAGTTTGCCCTGGAACAGCAGCGACAAGAGCTAGCTGACCACTTTGCGAAATCAGCAGAAATGTTGGACACCTTAGGTAAGGACTATACAAAGCTTTACCAACACATGGAAAAAACAAGCTCAGAGCTACTCCCTAACCTGCCAGAGCAAGACAACCCATTTGTGAAAACAGCCGCTGCTCATTCGGATAAGCCACAAGATAAGTCTTCAGTTAAAGAGTCGACGCTTGAAGAACAACCGAAAGATTACGCTAATGGCGCAACGGGTTTATTTACCGAGCAGAAGAAAGAAATCATGGATGCTCCCGATGTCGTTACAGCAAAAGCATCGTAAACATTTAACACTTCTGTGAACTTTACAAAGGTTTTTGAGTCATAACTTTCACTCAGGTCATTTGAAACTTCTCATACTTATTAAACGTATAAGAGGGTTAAGACCTTAACTAGAGAGGAGTTTATGATGAAAAAACCTTTGCTTGCTTTATCAGTACTGACTTTAAGCTTAAGTTCAATCATCACCCCCATTCAAGCTACAGCCGCACTTCCATTAAGTGTGGGTAATGAACAATTACCAAGCCTTGCTCCTATGCTTGAACAAGTAACCCCCGCTGTGGTTAGTATTGCCGTAGAAGGCAAACAGGTACAACGTCAGCAAATCCCTGAACAATTTCAATTCTTTTTTGGTCCAGAACAAACACGAGAGCGTCCATTCCGCGGGCTAGGCTCTGGTGTCATCATTGATGCCAAGAAAGGCCATATTGTCACCAATTACCATGTCATCAATGGTGCCGACGATATCAAAGTAAAACTGCATGATGGTCGAGAGTACGATGCAGAACTCATCGGCGGCGACCAGATGTCTGATATCGCGCTATTAAAACTCGAAACAGCCAAAAACCTTACCCAGATAAAAGTCGCAGATTCCGACAAATTGAGAGTCGGCGATTTCAGTGTGGCTATCGGCAACCCATTTGGGCTTGGTCAAACCGTAACATCCGGTATCGTTTCAGCGTTAGGACGTAGCGGTCTCAATCTAGAGAACTTCGAAAACTTCATTCAAACCGATGCCGCGATTAACAGTGGTAACTCTGGAGGTGCGTTAGTGAATCTTAACGGTGAACTGATTGGTATCAATACTGCCATCCTAGGACCTAACGGAGGCAATGTCGGTATCGGCTTTGCCATTCCATCCAATATGATGACAAACCTGACTGAACAGATTCTCGATTTCGGTGAAGTAAAACGCGGCATGCTTGGTGTCCAAGGTGGAGAGGTCACCTCGGAATTGGCTGAAGCGCTTGGTTATGAGTCCAGCAAAGGTGCTTTTGTTAGCCAAATTGTACCCGACAGTGCTGCAGACAAAGCCGGATTGAAAGCGGGCGATGTCATTGTCTCCATTAACGGTAAGCGTATTGACACTTTTAGTGAGTTAAGAGCCAAAGTAGCCACCTTAGGTGCAGGTAAACAGATCGAGTTAGGCGTGGTTCGTGACGGTAAGAATAAGACCTTTGACGTCACGCTTGGTGAATCCACAAATAGTAAGACACAAGCTGAAAAGCTCCATGAAGGACTTGCCGGTGCAGAGCTCACCAACACAACCGACAGCGATTCAGCGACAGGCGTCAAGGTATCAAGTGTCGCTCAAGGTTCGCCAGCAGAAGCTTATCAGCTTCTTAAAGATGACATCATCATCGGGGTAAACCGCCAACCAGTTAAGAACCTTGCTGAATTTAGAAAGATTCTTGAAAAACAACCTGGCGTATTGGCACTTAATATACAGCGAGACGATAGGACTATCTATCTAGTTATTCGATAGCCATACGTCAGCGTAATTACAGGGAGGCTCAGTAAGTTTGCTTTAAACTTACTCAGTCTCCCTTTTCTTTAGATCAATCAAAATGCTATGCTTCACTGATAATCAAGTCAGTCATCCATTGACGGATGCTTCATACCTTACTTGTTGAAGAGGGAAACATGCTGTCCTTTCTATTTCGTTCTATTTCCCTTGGACTCGTTTCAGCGGCGCTTATTCTTCTCGCATTCCCGAGTTTAAGGCCGGCGATTGTTGCAGACGTCACGAACCCTCAAGTCGATAATATTGGCTCTCTTCAGATCTCATTTAACCAAGCGGTGCGACGAGCTGCACCCGCTGTGGTCAATATTTATAGTCGTAAATACGCAGAAAGCGATCGCAACAAGCTACTAACTCAAGGATTAGGTTCAGGGGTGATTGTTAGCGAAAAAGGCTACATCATTACCAACTTCCATGTTGTTGCTCAAGCTGACCAAATAGTCGTGGCACTTCAAGACGGACGAGTAGCGGCCGCACAACTTGTCGGCTCAGACAAACGCACCGATATTGCGATACTCCGAGTCAGCGGTGACAACTTACCTGTTATTCCACTGAACCCGAATTACAAAGCAAATGTCGGCGACGTGGTGCTGGCTATCGGTAACCCATACAACCTAGGGCAAACGACAACCTTTGGTATTATCTCTGCAACAGGTCGTTCTTCGATCAGTGCAGATGGTCACCAAGCCTTTATCCAGACTGATGCTGCAATCAATGAAGGTAACTCAGGTGGCGCACTGGTTAACTCACAAGGTGAGCTCGTCGGTATCAACACGGCTTCTTTCCAACAAGCTACCGACATGGAAACCTACGGGATCTCATTTGCAATCCCCTACTCACTTGCTAATAAAATCATGGAGAAGATCATCGCCGATGGTCGTGTCATTCGTGGTTATATTGGTATCGACGGACAAGACATCAATTCGGTGACATCACGCTTGCTCGGTACTAAGAACATCGGTGGTATTGTTGTCTTAGGCATTGACCCGAATGGTCCTGCAGCCGATGCCGGCTTTGAAGCACAAGATATCATTATCAGCATCAACAACACCCAAATTAGCGGACGACAGAGCGTAATGGACATTGTTACTGACCTTCGCCCAGGTACTATCATTGATGTTGGTGTATTGCGCAAAGGTGAAAACAAGACACTCAAGGTCACCATTACCGAAGACACACGCCTGTAGTCTTTATTTAGTTTGATTGCTAATAGCTAGTAACTCAAACCGCCAATTACAGAGACAAAAAGTATAGATACAAAAAACCCAGCTCTTAAGCTCAACACCTATCATTTAAGGTGTTTAGATCGCACAGTGTAGCGAGTCTTACTAAA
>NZ_JBGONH010000017.1:0-79239 GCF_041439075.1 Vibrio sp. FF145 | reverse complement strand
CCACGTTCAGTCCTCTTTGTCCCAGCCAAATATCCGTTCAGGTTCAAGCAATAATGCTTATCCGAACGGCATTATCACATTGTGAGGCCTTTTTTCGTTTGGTTTGTCCAGCGAGAGACAATTGGAGATTGGAGTAGGGGGTGATCAGGGTAAGATCTTCTGGCGTTCGTTTTAAGAACGCTTAACCTTTTTGGACATGTAATCAGAATCAAAAAACTCAGGCCAGTACATTTTCACATAACCGCCTGCCACCCAAATCACTAGGATGGTCGCGATGGTTAATTCAAAGAAGCCGAATTTATGCAGCCAATACCATTGTGGGTATTCAGCACCGAAAAATGTGGTTAAGCGGTGCATAGCAATGGCGCTGATCACGGACGGGAAGGTGACGGCTGCAATCGAAGGTTGGAACTTCAGACGCATTAGACGGATGTAACATAAGTAAATCAATAGAGTCATGGTGATAGCAATGCCAGCCAATGCTCCTGTCAGAATCGGATCTGGGTTGTCGAAGTTCACCAAGTAAGCGGCTAAAGATAAGTTAACCGGAGCCGCCATGATTGCGAGTGTTGGTCTTGCTCGGCGTGGCAGGTTTCCCTCGAACACCAAGCGATACAACACCACTGGCAGCATGAGGAAATAGATACCGATACAAGTGGCCGCCAGTGTCTCTGAAAAAACGGTGTGTCCAAACTGTGTACCTGCTAAGGAACTGCTGATTAACCCCACGGGATACAGGAACCAACTCGGCACAATGTTCGACATTTTGAAATTGAGGATCTGGAAACTAAAGAACAACACCATCATGGTAAAATGCAACAACAACGCGCAGAACCAGACTGGATAGGCGATTATTGGAGATATCTCGGCCAGATAGTCACATAGAATCAATAACGCCATGCTCATCGGCGCCATCAAGCTTCCACTAAGCGGGTGACGAATGTCATTGATGAAAGTATTAAAGCTGGTGAGATAACGAAGTAAAACGGGTAGCAATAACAGTGCGCCAAATGCAGCAAGGTAAGGGCGAATGATCTCACCAACCCCTGGCAGATATAATGCCCAAGCTTGCCCAAGCCCTATAACGCCAAGTGCTAAAGATGCCTGAGATGGTGGAACATTCTTTACTTGGGTTAATCTTCTCCAGTTCAACGACTTGCTCCACTCAGTTAAATGTAGAACGTATACTCTAATCAAAACGTTCAGTCATGCTCACCATCGGTGTTGTTAGGCATGTAAATAATTTCGTGGATAATAGCAAGTTTAACGTTTGCTTTTAAGGTTTTGATTCGAAATTGATATATAAAGCGCGATGAAAGTGTTTTTGATTTTCTTGAGTGTTCTATAAATATTGAGCTTGGTTTGCTTATTGTATTAGTGGGATTTGATTGTATTAGTGGAACTCAACGAGTTACGTTTAAGTCCCACATTTGAACTGACGTTTTCAATGTAATTAACGAACTTCCTCTTGCTGAGGGAGATCTTGCTGTCTTAGTTTCTCGTTTTTCAGCGTACGGTTAAGTAGTTGGCTGTAAATTGGCTGACCACCTAACATCTGAGCAATGATTACCGCGCCTAAGCAGGTGATGATCAACGGCAAGATGAGGTAGTAGTTATTGGTCATTTCAATAACCAACAGTATGCCTGTGATAGGTGCTCGCACGGTGGCGGCAAATAAGGCGCCCATGCCGGCAATCGCAAACATACCCGGCTCTATGTTCAGTTCAGGGAAGAATGCAGCTGCGATAAGCCCAAACGCGTAACCAAAGAGTGTTCCTAGAGCAAGCATTGGTGCAAAGATACCACCCGGTGCACCAGAGCCGAAACAAAGTAGCGTGGTCAGCACGCGCCCTAAGAAGATTAACAGCAGCACGTTTGCGCTGTAGTTGCCATTAGTGATATTTGGGATGATACCAATACCACCGCCAGTCAACTCTGGTATATAGAGCAGCAATAAGCCAAAGCAACCGCCCAACAGGGAGCCTGTCATTAAGTAGCGTTTACGATCATTCTTGTGTATTGCAACAAACAGGTCTTGCGAAAGTGTAATCAGCTTATTGAAAATCACACCAAACAGGCCGAACAATACGCCTAACAACAAGAATAACCACAGAGCATCGAGTTCAGGCGGTTGGTATTGAGGCATTGTGATAACGGCAGATTGGCCATTGATCGAACGAAATACAATATTGGCTGAAACCGCCGAGATGATGACGGCTTTGATTGAAATGAGTGAGTAGCGAAACTGTGGTCTCATCTCCTCGACTACAAACATGATTCCGGCGAGTGGTGCGTTGAATGCCGCGGCCAAACCACCTGCGGCACCCGAAGCCAATAGTGAATGTCGGGCGTCGTCATCTTTGACTCGAAAGATATCGGTGACCATGCGACCAATACTGCCGCCCATTTGAACGGTTGGTCCTTCTCGACCTAAAACCATACCAGAGCCTAATGCGCCCATACCGCCAAAGAATTTTACTGGCAATACTCTCCACCATCGAACAGGGCGCATACCGTCCATAGCACCTTCAATTTCGGGGATGCCTGAGCCTGCAGCCTCTGGAGCAAAGCGGTGAACGAGGAAGTAACCAATAAAGGCAAATGCAGCACTAATAAGGAAAGCGGCCAGCCAAAGGGGTAAATAGCTACCGATTTCATCTTTAAGCCAATCGGTACGAGTTTCTGTGATGAAATGAACCGCGACTTCGAAATAGGTACCCACCACGCCAGCAAGTACACCTACAATACAAGAAAGAAAGAGAACGGAAGCGGGTGTTTTATCTCTTGAGAGAAATTGATTAATAGCATCCCTTGGCATTTTGGCGAGTAGGGACTGCTTAATTTTCTCTCTTCTGGTCATTGAGATAAGGCTCCTGAATGGGTTGAGGCGGGACTGCAATAAATTATACGCGTCCTCTGCATATCCTATAGCAGCAAAGATGCAAAGTTGAATTTCATTTATGGAATATACGTGTTACATAAATGGAATCTATAGGCAATAGTTGAATCGCCGTCACAATTTTGATCGATTCTCCGGTGGCGGCTTGAATATCCCCAAAAATGAACCATAGTTAAATCGTAAAGCAACATAACGAACCGCAAGGAGAAGTGAGGTTTTACACACAATTTGGATGGATTCAGAATAAAGTTTTAGTTCCTCGTTAAATGTTCAGGTCGATATTTAAGGCTTCCTGATTCGCGAACTCACGATTGAGTAACGAGGGTGAGGCGTACTGAGTAAGTACGCCTTTAGTTCGTCTGGAGCATTCCTTTTTCATAGTTCCCCCCTTTCTAGTGACACTCATACAACTTCTGGCTTAAATCATTCTCCGTATAAACAAGCGATTGGGGTCAATTTCTCCGTGATTGTGTATATACTCCTAAAAAAAGGAGAACTGATATGACCAAAAAAGTTCCTACAAACATAATTACGGGTTTCTTGGGTGTTGGCAAAACGACAGCTATTTTGAACCTGCTCAAAAATAAACCTGAGAATGAAAACTGGGCTGTTCTGGTTAATGAGTTCGGGGAAATTGGCATCGATGGCGCATTGATGACAGATCAAGGTGCTTTGATTAAAGAAGTACCGGGTGGCTGCATGTGCTGTACCGCTGGTGTGCCTATGTCAGTGGGTATTAATGCTTTACTACGCCAGAAGCCGGACCGTTTATTGATTGAACCTACAGGGCTTGGTCATCCAAAGCAGGTTATTGCGACGTTAACTTCAGAGCAATACACACCTTATGTTGATTTAAAAGCGACGCTTGGTTTGGTTGACCCTCGAAATCTATCTAATGAAAAGTACACCTCGAATCAGAATTTCAATGACCAACTGGACAGTGCAGATGTGATTCTTGGTACTAAAGTTGACCTTGTTCATTCTGAAGACATCGATGTGTTCAATGATTGGGTGACGGATCAAACGCCAGCAAAAGTATTCCATAAGCTGATTCACGATGGTGAGGTGCCATTGGAAGTGTTGGACATTGAAAGGGTTTACGGCAGTGCTTCCTCTCATCTTGAAGCGCATCATCATGACCACGCTGAACAAGAGCCTCAATTCCAACTGCCTCCCGGTGAAGCGTTTATCCGTAAAGAGAATAAAGGGCAGGGTTATTTTAGTTGTGGTTGGTTGTTTGGCGCAGAGCATAAGTTCGACTTCGATGCGCTATTCTCAATGTTGTCGGAGCTAACGGCTGAGCGCGTGAAAGCCGTGGTAAATACTGACCAAGGTTGCTACGCGTTCAACGTGGCGAATCAAGTTGTATCTGTGAATGAAATTACACTGGACGGCTTTGAGTCTCGTCTTGAAGTGATTGACTCGCAGCTAATGCCGTGGAGCGATCTCGAGCAGATTCTACTCAAGCTGTGTGGCATCAAATAGCCCTGTTTTTGCTGTTTGAACCAAGGATCTTGGTGTTTACCTCGTTGAAGGTGGGATAAACACCAGATTAAATGAGAAAGTTTGCGTTATATCACGATAAATGTGAGATAAATCACTCTAATTACTTTATAGTGCTCGGCTGAAATAAGAATGTAGGCTGTCTGCTTAAGGAACCCGTAACAATGTCATTTTCCTCTCAAGGTTTTGCTCCTGAATTAGTCAAAGCGTTGACTGAGTGTGGTTATGAAAAACTCACTCCAATTCAACAAAAAGCGATTCCAATGGCTCGTAAAGGCCATGATATTTTTGCTACTGCTCAAACCGGTACGGGTAAAACAGCGGCATTTTCATTGCCTGTTATCCAACACCTTTTGAACAGCGACAAAAAGGCGTCTAGAGGAACGGCTCGCGGCCTTATTCTTGCTCCAACTCGTGAGCTTGCTGCGCAGATCGCTCAAAACATTAAAGACTACGTTAAATACACTGAACTAAGCGTTTCAGCGGTTTACGGTGGTAACAAAATGTCTTCACAAGTTCGTCAATTAGAGCTGGGTGTGGATATTTTGGTTGCAACACCTGGACGTTTAGAAGAGCACTTAGAAGCGGGTAACGTGTCTATCGCAAACCTAGAATTTCTAGTATTTGATGAAGCTGACCGTATCCTTGATATGGGCTTCATTAATGCCGTTCGTAAGATCATGCTAGATGTAGAAACATCACCGCAAATCATGATGTTCTCTGCAACGACTTCTACTCAGTTAAACCAACTGTCTGTTGATATTCTACGTAAACCAAAACGTATCAGTGTTGAGCGCGAAAACTCAACGGCTTCTACTGTTGGTCACGTGGTTTACCCTGTGGATCAAGAGCGTAAAACAGAACTGCTTTCTGAGCTGATTGGCCGTAAAAACTGGCGCCAAGTGCTTGTGTTCGTGAACTACAAAGAAACAGCGAATGACGTTGTTAAAGAGCTTAAATTAGACGGCATTAAAGCGGTACTTTGTCACGGTGATAAAGCACAAAGCGCTCGTCGTCGTGCTTTGGATGACTTCAAAGAAGGCAGAGCACGTGTGATGGTAGCAACCGACGTTGCAGCTCGTGGTCTTGATATCGAAGACTTACCACATGTAATTAACTACGACATGCCTTTCCTAGCGGAAGATTACGTTCACCGTATTGGCCGTACAGGTCGCGCTGGTAAACAAGGTCATGCGATTTCTTTCGTTAACCGCGAAGAAGAGTTGACTGTTGTTCAAGTTGAAACACTGATTCAACAACGTATTCGCCGTGTTGAACAACCGGGTTATGAACCGAAGAAACGTGATGCTTACATCGAGAAGCTGAACACTAAATCGGCGTACAAAAACCGCCAAGGTCGTAAGAACAACGCGAACGAAGAGCCTCAAGATCAAGCAAGCGCAGAACGTCGTTTGACTATGATGAAGCGAATTAAAAACCGTCGTAAGTAAAATTACGGTTGGTAATGGAAAAGAGCCACTGTATTGTGGCTCTTTTTCGTTGTGTCGCTAAATATAAGGTAGCTCCTTAGAAAGACAGCTCAACAAGCTAAACACTTAAATAAAAATAAGTCGATAAGGTAATAATATGGATAGCGCACTACTTTGGGCTTTTATTCCCACATTTTTCTTTGTGTCAATTACGCCCGGTATGTGTATGACCTTGGCGTTGACACTTGGAATGAGTGTTGGATACAAGCGTACATTATGGATGATGATCGGTGAATTGGCTGGTGTTGCGGTGGTTTCTATTGCTGCGGTATTGGGTATTGCATCTATTATGTTGAACTACCCGTGGCTATTTACGGGCTTCAAATTTGTTGGTGCAGCTTACTTGTTCTATTTAGGCGTTCAGATGTGGCGTTCGAGAGGTAAACTGGCGATCAGCACTGACAACCAAACAACAAAAGTCAGCAATGATTGGGACTTGGTGGTTCAAGGCTTCGTGACAGCGATTGCGAACCCGAAAGGCTGGGCATTCATGATTTCGTTACTGCCTCCTTTTATTAACAGCAATAAAGACTTAGCACCGCAGTTGTTGATTTTAGTGTCGATTATTCTGGTTTCTGAATTTGTCTGCATGACCTTATACGCGACAGGCGGTAAGAGCCTAAAACATATGCTGGGTAAAGCCGATAACGTTAAGTTGATGAACCGTATTGCAGGTACGTTAATGATGGGCGTTGGCGTGTGGTTGTTCGTGAGTTAACTGTGATTAACGGATTGCGATCAACGATAACGGTTGAGATCCCTGACTCAGTCGTTCCTCCTTCTCGAGGATGACGGTACGTGATTTGGTTTGGGGTGAAGAGCAGTTTACAAAGCCGCAGATCATTAGTTGAGTCAAAGAGCGTATAGAATATAAAAAGAGCGATAGGGCGTTTGGCCTTATCGCTCTTTTTGATTTTACTTAGCTAGCGAACAGAAATTAGATAACAGTAAGGTTACTGATCTTAGCTAGATTTGCTTATTAAACCGCGATTTCACCGCCGTCTTCACGACGAATCACAACGGTAGATGCTCTTGGGCGCACATTGCCTTTAGTCTGTGCGGTCGCATCTTCTGACGATGGCCAGTTTGCAGGGTGTTGAATGTTCACAAACAGTGATTTGTAATCAGGGCTAATGGTAAAGCCTGTTACTTCGCAACCGTTTGGACCAACAAAGAAGCGTTTAAGTTGTGCTTGGTTGTTTGCATCAATTACCGCGCTGTTGCCGTTGTCATCCGTTAACTGAGATGGAACCACTGCCAGCATTTGGTCATTGGTGTAGCCCGTTACTTCGTCTGCGCCGTTATCTGTCTGAATCCACAAGATGCCACGAGCATCAAACGCTAAGCCGTCAGGGCTCGCGAATTGGTTCATGTCTGTTAGACCTGAGCGGTTAATAGACTTGTCTTCTACTGCTGGAGAGCCAAATACGAATATATCCCAATCGAACTCGCCTGCCGTTTTACCTTCATCCCAACGAATAACATGACCGAACTTGTTGTCTACGCGAGGGTTCGCAGAGTTCGCTTCTTTACGCTTGTTGTTATTGGTTAGCGTTAGGTAAGCCGTCCCCGTCATTGGGTCAACAGAGCACCATTCAGGGCGATCCATTGGCGTTGCACCAACAAGGTCGGCTGCACCTGCGGTATTAATGATAAGTTCTGCTTGAGAGTCAAATGAATCACCTAGCTTGCCGCCGTTTGTAGTCTTGCTGCTCAACGTTAGTGGTAGCCAAGTACCTGAACCATCATCGTTGAACTTAGCCACATACAGTGTGCCTTTGTCCATGTACTTGTCACCCGTACTTAGGCGATTGCTCGGCTCTGCATCACGCGGGTCCCATTTCTCTTCAGAAACGAATTTGTACAGGTATTCAAAACGAGAATCGTGACCAGAGTAGAATACGATCGGCTCGCCTTCGGTCAACTTACCGAACGTACAGCCTTCATGACGGAAACAACCCAGTGCAGAACGTTTCTTAGCGCGAGAGTTTGCTGTGTATGGGTCGATTTCAACAATGTAGCCGTGACCGTGTGCTTCGTTACGGTAATCATCAATCGGTGAATCAGCGCTTGGTGTTACATCAAAGCGTGCAAATTCGTCTAAGCGTTCTTGTTTGTTACCTGAAAGTGTGTCCCAACCGTAACGTGTTTTGTCGGTTGCGATACCAATACGCTCTTGTGCTGGCGTTGTCTCGCCTTTGTTTACGAAATAGCCCGGCCAGTTTTCTTCACACGTTAGGTACGTCCCCCATGGCGTGTAGCCATTACCACAGTTGTTCAGTGTGCCACGAGCTTGGCTGCCGTCTTGTGAGAACTTGGTTTTGGTAAATTCACTGTGAGCGACAGGGCCCGACAGGTCCATTACTGTTGCGCCTGTGTAGCGGTGGTTCAGTGGATCGTTATCGACCATCACCCATTGGTTGCCTTCCAGTTTCACTCGAACAACACTCACGCCGTGCGCGTTGATCTCTTTACGTACTTCATCAAGGCTAGGGCGAGCGCCTTCGTTGTATGTTGGGCCGTTGGCGTGCAGTGCTTTTTGGTCGATGTATTCGTGGTTGATTACCAACAAACCGTCGTTGCTGTTGCCATTAAGCGGGAAGAAGTGCATACCGTCGTGGTGCATGCCCAGTGAGTTAGCTTGATCTTGTGCATTGTTGGTGCCGTCTTTTAACCAAGCATTGCCTTGCTTGTTGAGTGGAGTACCCCAAGGAACTAATACCTGTGCTGTATAGCCTTTTGGTACAACGACACTGTCTGTCAATGATCCTTTAACCGATTCGAATGCAAGTGTTGCAGTGCTTTTTTGTGCGCCCGTTGCTTGCATTGTCGCAGCGTTAGCCGTGCTGTGACCTGCTAAACCAAACGCGCCAAATGCGGTCATTGCACTGATGCCTAAACCGCCTTTCAGAACGTTTCTTCTTGAAAGGTTTGCATCTAGAACTTCTTCGAAAGGCTTGTTGTTACTCTTGTTAAAACGAGTGCTATCAAATGTTTCCTTGCTCATCGGGACTGCTTCCTGTTGGCTGACTTTATTATTCGTTATTTATGACTTACCCACTTACTAATGAATTGGTTAATAACTTGGGCTGATGTGTGAGCAATCGTGAAGCAGTTAAGTGACAGATTTTTATAGTTTTGATTAAGGTTTTGTTTCTGTAGCACGATTTTTGCTGCTAACCCTCTCGTGCAATACAAAACTCTTGGGAATTAACGAAGAACTGTGTATAAATGCTTTATCAAACGAAAAGAGAGACAGTTATGAAATTAGATAAAATCGAAAACAAAAATCGCCGCCTACGCAAGAAGTTATACCTAGGTGAATTCGCTATTCTAGGTTTTGAAGTAAGCTGCACGACTTCGATTGCTGATTTTGACCAATACGATGTGTTCATCGATGAATTTATCGATTTTATCGACAGCATCGGCCTGTGCTTTGGTGGCGGTGGTTTAGAGCTGTTCGAAGGTTTCTTATGTTCTATTGAGCGCTACCGTTCAGTGACAGAAGCAGAGCAACTGCAAGTAGCGCAGTGGCTTGAAGCTCGCGCAGAAGTAAGCAAAGTTGAAGTAAGCGAACTTGTTGACGCAAACTACGCATTCTAATTTGGTGATGTATGGTTCGCTCAGCTGAAATCGATTGAGCTTTCGTGAGAGAACTTTGACACATCAGATAAAAGGCCCAGTCGGTATGTCGATTGGGCCTTTTGCGTTTGGTCAGCTCAACACCAGACCTCGGGTTTCGAGTGTTGTAGGTTTCTTCGATTTAGAACCTGTACGACTTGTCCAAGGGGGAGCGAGCAACTAGTTGGAGTGTTTGAAGCAGAATTGGAAATATGCGCTTTTTCAATTCGTCCCGTGACTTAGTGCTCTTTACTTAGCGTCGTTTTCTTCGTTCACTTTTGCATAGAAGTGCAGCAACTCTGTGAGCTCTTTAACCCAACCAAATGCTTCTGTCGGTGCTTTCGACAAAATCTTCTCGACTTTGTCACAGTGAGTTTCAAGGCTGATCGCTTGCTCAAGGTTGAACGACATTGCATAGAAGTGCCAAAGCAATAGTCGAGTCATGCGCTCGATGTTTTGCTGTGAGTTATCCGACTCACTAAACGCAAGATTCACTTCACTCAGCGCGATTGCTGTCATTCGCAACATCGCATCAAACTTCGCTGATTGCATACGCTCTTCATTGGTCACTTCTTCCTGTTCGAACGTAAACAGTTCCGTCATTGCATCTTCAGGGACAAGGCGATGAATCATTCTTAAACTAAATTCTTCTAGTTCTTCACGAGGCATGTTGTTTAAGCAAGTTAAAGTGTAATCGCGTTGCATGGTGTTCTCTTGGATCTGCAAAAAGGTCAGACAGTTTAATGGAGAAGCGAGTTCAGAAAAAGCAGATTTTAGATAAGCCTACGTTTGTAGGCTTATCTATGTACTACAAGCCCTAAAATTGATGTTTAGGGAAACTGTATTTAGGTTTGAACGCAGTATCAGGCTTTGCTATGGCTTGGCGGTTGATATTGCATAGACTGGTCGTTTCTCATGAAAATGTTGCTCGCGACCAAGCTGCCGATACAAATTGAACCAAGCGCTAACCAAGTCATCGTATCCGGAATTTCGTTGAACAGTGGGATCGCCAACAAGGTTGCAACAGCAGGTGTTGCACTACCAAAAGCGGCTGAGCGTTCTGCTCCTAGTGTATTAACAGCATATAGATAAGTGAATGCCGCTATTAAGCCTGCACCGACGCCTTGCACCGCTGAATGTACGGCAAGCTCTGTGACTGGCCATTGAGCAATTGGTGTGCTCATTAAATGGCTAGGGAGGGTTCCTGTAAGGATAAGGACCAGCAACAGCAAGGTGGAACAGAATGAGATAAAACCTGCACTCACGAGCGCATTAAGGTTGGCAACACGTGCTGAGATGGTAAAAGTCGCCCACATCAAGCTGCCAAACAAAAACAACACGTGACCTTTGGTATATTCAAAGTTGAAGCTACTTAAGCTACTTCCCAGAAACAACAATATCCCAAGCGAAACCAGACCTAAACCAACTACACGGTGTCGGCTAAGCGGCTGCTTAAAAAAGAGTACCGCGATCCCTGTTACGAATAGAGGAAGCGTTCCCGGAACTAAAGCACTCCCGTGTGATACCGGAACGAACTGCATGGCTGTTCCTGCAACGAGTAAATAAGGTAACCCGCACCCCACAAACATACCGGCCAAGTATCGATTCGGGACAGCAGCGATCGTGCTACGTGCTTTCCACACCAAAGGTAATAACGCCAATGCTGGTATGAGGAATCGAGTCAGTGCGATGTCTGCAGGTGTTAAATCTGAATTTGCGCCGCCTTTAAGAGAAAGGAAAAAGCTCGCCCAGATGAGCAGAGTGACAGTAATTGATAAATAGCCAAGCTTCATAATAAACAAGGAAAGTGAATGATGATTAATTATGGGGTACTTGGTGTGCCATAGGTTGGCAAGTTTTGTTCTAACTTGAGTTGTAGTTGATGATTTCTGCTAATATCTTGCCAATTGTTAACGAATTTAACCAATAATTGGTATTTGCTATGGATAGGATTGATAGACATCTTCTTGAGTTGCTTCAGAAAGACGGCAGGCTAACCACCGCTGAGTTAGCTGATGAAGTTGGCTTATCGGCTTCACCGTGCGCGAGGCGCATCAAAAGACTGGAAGAAAAAGGGATTATTGATGGTTACCGTGTGAGCCTGTCACGGGAACAGGTCGGCATCGCAATGAGCGTGTTTGTTGAGGTGAGCTTGAACAACCACCAAGAAGTGTCGATTGATAAATTTGAAAGTGCGGTTGTCGAGATGGAAGAGGTCATCAGCTGCCACGTTGTATCTGGGGCTTATGATTACTTGTTAGAAGTTGTCAGCCCTAACTTGATGGCTTACGAAGCATTTACCAGAAAGCTACAGCGACTCTCCAACGTAAAAGACATACATACCCATCTTGCGATTAGGCAAGTGAAAGGCAATGCGCCACTTCCGGTTTATACGGACTGACTGTTTATACGAGCTAACGGTTTATACGAACAAACGGGCTATATGAACTAACAGTTTATACCGACTAAGCCGTAGGTAGGTGACACACTGCCCGATGACATGAGCTGAAAAAGAAATGATTTTATGACTAATAGGAAGTACGGTCGCTATTAACGGCTATCTGACGAATGCGGATACGCAACAATAAAAAACGGAGCATCCGTATATGATAGGTGCAAAACTTAGTGATACTTAAAGTTAGAGATTGAACAATCCCCGGTTTGAGCGTTGATTCTGAATGAAAAAGCATGTGAATGATAATCCACACCGTCATTCCAAATCGTCTCTCCAAATATCTTACATAGCTCTAGCTCACTTACTGAACCGAACTCTTCCATGTGTTTAGCGACAGATAAAAGTTTACCTCTTATCTCTGCAGTCCCTTCCGTGTTACTCAAGCAGTTGAAAGCCATAGTTTTTTGCATATTACCTAGCCAAAATATTTCTTGTTATTAAGTTATATGAATAATCATGATAACAATTTTCTGGCGTTTGTAAATCTATTTTGTGATGAATATCTCACATAGTTGCTTGCATTGGTCGGAAATTGAACGTCATTGTTGATAGTTACCACATTAGTTTTACAACTTATTGATAAAGCTTTGATTGATTATATTTCTGAATGTGTTGGTTTGTTCGAACTATGATTATTGGGATAATCAAGTTAAGCAAGTGAGTAATCATTTTAGTTTTGTACATCGTTTATCGGTTGGTTTGTGTGGCGAGCTTCGTCAATCATCGTCGCTTCTTTACGGTATTTTGAAGAGAGCTGACGAAATTTTTTACTGAGTGTATGAAGATCTTGCGAGAGTGATTGTGAGCTTTGTACGTGTACCTGTGCACTTTCTGTTTGACGCGGTAGTCTTGCTTTAGCGCAGTGTTTAGCTATGGCTTGCCACGAATGCGTTAGAGACTCCGCTCCATCTAGTTCTGTAGACACAATATACGCCTGTGTTAATAGAACCTCAGAAACATCATAAGCGGTATTCATATGACTATTGAGCTGCACATTAAATCTTTGTTCGTACTTTGCCCAAAGCCCAATGATCTGCTTTTCGTTGAAATGTTTCGATAGCAACGTTTGTGATTCATAGGTCGAGAGAACTTGGTTAAATTCTTCAGTGTATTGATTATAACGTCCTTCAAATGAGAGCTGGCGATCTAACAGTGTTTGCCAGTTTTCACGGTCACAATGGTCTGCTAGCGCGACATTAGCACTCAAAGGTACACTCACAATGACAACCTTCACCAAAAAATTCATGATTTACCTCTACTTAACTCGCTCTCTATTAAGAGTATAGATGAGCAGCAACATGAGTTGATGTACACTTGAAACATACCTAAAACGGAAGAGCTGGTGGATTTGATGAAAAAAGCGCTGATCGCTTTACTTGTGTTATTAATATTGGGCGGAGGAGCTGCATACTACTTCTTCGTCATGAAAAAAGACCCCACTCCGCCAGAGAAAAAGGAAGCGCCGGCTGTTGAAGTCGCGGCGCAATCTGAATCTGACCTTACATCCCTCACTACTACTCAGCCTGAGCCAGAACAGACTGAGTTCTACGTTTTAGATAGAAAACTAAAAGTAGTCGAGCAGCCCGAAATTGATGCTTTGATAACCGACTATCTTTATAAGGGTGAAAAGGTCGAACTACTAGAGAAGCAAGGCGAATGGGCTCGTATCTCTGACTATATTGTTTTAAAGGAAGGCGGACCACAGACGGCGGAATGGATTTCAATGTCTGGGCTATCTAGTGATGAAGTGATTATCTCTGAGCAAGAAAACAGAGAGATACTAGATTCATACTTATCTAAATCCGATGATCTGAAGCTCCATCAAGAGAAGTTCCGCAACACGGTAGCTAAACTTATCTCTGAAGGGGAGTGCGACCCAAGTGATTTTGAAGAGTTAGGCGGTTGGGTTAAATCAGTTAAATACAGCAACCGAGACGTTTATTTTATTTATTGTGGTGGGTTGTCTCTTGAAAACAAAATTTATCTAGATGTAAATACTAATGAAACATTCACGAAGTAGGAGCCGATTCCTATTTAATGTGGGTATTCGTCACTGACTTTTAATTAACTCTATTTTTCCAAGATATTAACTAAAGCCTACTCATAGATTGAGTGGGCTTTTTTATGCTATCTATAATGCTGGCTTTTTCTATTTACCCTGTAATTAATATTGAATCTTATATACAACCATCATTAAATATTTATTAATGGGTAATAAGATCTTTACTATTATTCTCATGATCAATCATTTCGAATTCCCACATTGCATTCTTCTTGAAACAAGCTAGGAAGTGTTGGTTTATCTCTAATTAACAAAGGCTTACCTGCTTGCTGATAAAGTCGAAATTAAGTAAAGCTTATTTATTTCAGTGCCTTATGGTAATTTACATATGTGTAACATTTCACTAGAACTGTAAGGCAAGTCACGTTTTTAATCATAATCCCAAATTATTTTCGGTTTGTAATAATACTTTTTGATTTTGAGTTGTAGGGTTTAATTAAAGCAAAACGTAAATTTTAATTATCAACTAAGACATTATCTTATTAACATCATTGTTATTTAATTGCTTGTAAGGGATGGAACCATTAATGAAAAAGCTTGCTTTAATTACAGGATCAAAAGGCGGTATCGGCTCAGCAATTTCCTCTAAATTAGTTGCAGACGGCTATCGTGTTATCGCGACTTATTTTACTGGGAATTACCAATGCGCATTGGAATGGTTTAATGAAAAACAATTTACTGAAGATCAAGTGAGATTGTTTGAATTAGATGTCACCAATACGGGAGAGTGTGCGCTGAGTTTAAGCAAGTTGTTGGAAGAAGAAGGAACGGTGGATGTGTTGGTCAACAATGCGGGTATAACGCGTGACAGTGTTTTTAAGAAGATGGATGCCGAAGCATGGAAAGACGTGATTGAAACGAACTTAAACAGCCTTTTCAACGTGACTCAACCTCTGTTCGCTCCTATGTGTGAAAAGGGTAACTGCCGAGTCATCAACATCTCTTCCGTCAATGGTCTTAAAGGTCAATTCGGGCAAACTAACTACTCGGCGGCTAAAGCTGGAATGATTGGTTTTTCAAAAGCCTTGGCAGCAGAGGGGGCTAGAAGCGGTGTGACGGTAAATGTTGTTGCCCCTGGTTACACAGGCACGCCTATGGTTGAACAAATGAAACCTGAAGTCCTTGATTCTATAAAGAATCAAATCCCAATGAAACGTTTAGCGACGCCTGTAGAAATTGCAGACGCAGTGGGCTTTTTAGCAAGTGAATCTGGCGCGTACATTACAGGCGAAACACTGTCTGTGAATGGCGGCTTGTACATGCACTAATTGGCGAAACTGAAGGGAATGGAATAATGGAAAAAGTATTTATTGTTGCGGCTAAACGTACTCCTATTGGTGCATTCACCGGGTCGCTAAAAAACGTATCTGCGGGCGAGTTGGCTGGCGTTGCGATCAAAGGCGCGTTGGAGTCCGTAGATCTTTCGTTGGATGCGATTGATGAAGTGATCGTTGGTAATGTGATTTCGGCAGGTCAAGGTATGGGGGTTGCTCGTCAGGCTTCCATCTATGCAGGGTTACCTGAGGAAACACCTGCATACGGTGTGAACATGATCTGCGGCAGCGGTATGAAATCGGTGATGGATGCGGCGGCTCACATCAAAGCAAAAGATGCTGAAGTGGTTATTGCTGCTGGCGTTGAAGTGATGTCCCAAATTCCGTTTGTGGTACCAGCGAGCGTTCGTAATGGTCACAAAATGGGTGATATCTCAATGAAAGACTTATTGGTTGGTGATGGCTTAACCGATGCGTTTAATCACTACCACATGGGCATGACGGCTGAAAATATCGCCAACACGTTAAATATTTCGCGCCTAGCTCAAGATAACTATGCCCTAGAAAGCCAACAGAAAGCCGTCGCAGCGATTGAAGCGGGTAAGTTCAACGAGCAAATCGTGCCTGTAGAAGTTAAGCAACGCAGACAAACTGTCACTTTTGATACCGATGAGTATCCGAAGTCAGATGCGACATTCGAAGCTCTACAAAAGCTTCGTCCAGCTTTCGACCGAGAAGGAACGGTCACCGCTGGTAATGCGTCAGGCATCAATGATGGTGCGAGTGCAATCATCTTAGCGTCTGAGTCGGCGGTAGCGAAATATGGCCTGACACCTTTAGTGGAACTGAGCAGCTACGCGCAATCTGGTTTAGATCCCAAAATCATGGGGTTAGGACCTGTAGAAGCGGTTTCTAAAGCGCTTGATAAAGCGAATCTCACTCTCGAAGAAATAGATTTGTTTGAATTGAATGAAGCGTTTGCAGCACAAGCCCTTGGCGTAATGTACCAATTGTCAGAGCAGCATGATTTGCCGCTTGATGCGTTCAAGCCAAAGGTCAATGTGAATGGTGGTGCAATCGCGCTTGGTCACCCTCTAGGTGCGTCTGGCAATCGAATTATTGTTTCACTCATCCATGAAATGCTTGAACAGAAAACGACTTATGGCGTTGCTTCGCTCTGTGTGGGTGGAGGAATGGGAACCGCTGTTTTGCTAAAAGGTATTGAAGGTTAGAGCCTAAGGTATCGGTAGCAAGCTTAAAAACATCGGATCAGCTTTTCAAAGCATCGCGAGCTCATAGATGAATGTTGGCTGAAACGATGATTATACAAATTTATTAAACTATGTATTCATCAGGAGTTACTTATGTACACGGATATTTTCAAAACAATTACTGACCAAACAGAAAAGCAATTTGAACCGTACTTAAAGTTCAACAAGTTGGTTGCTAAGAACATTCAAACGATGACAGAACTGCAAATGAATGCGATGCAGACTTATACGGATATGGGTCTTTCTCAAATGAAGGCAGTAAGCGAAATCAAAGACGTAAACAGCCTGACCGCTTTCAATAGTCAACAACTCACGGCATTAACTCAACTGTCTCAGCAAATGATGAGTGACAGTTCGAAACTGCAAGCGGCTGCCAAAGAATTCAAAGACGATGTTGAAACACTAACAACTGAAAACTTGAAAACAGTCACACCTGCATAAATTTAATCGCCATCGAATGAGGCAGTTTTACTGTGACATTCGGTGGCGATTTTCCGATTATTGGAGTCATGTTATGTTTCAACACTTCTTTTCGGACTACCTTGTTAAACTTCAACAAACAAACCAGCAATGGTGGGATAACTTTGAACAAAACAAGGAAGCCGCGCAATCTCCCCTAAATCAAGCGATGCAAGAATTGAATTTTGATGATGCATCAAAAATCTTCGAGCAAGCCGCCAACCAACCCGCCGTCCTGCTTCAGCTGCAATCTCAATGGTGGGAACAGCAACTGCAAATCTGGCAAAACGCGGCACTGATGGGCAACACTGAAAGTGTCATCTCAGAAGATCGCAGTGATAAGCGCTTTATCGATGATGCATGGAAGAACGACCCTTTCTATAGCTTCATCAAGCAATCCTATTTGTTATTCAGTAAAAGCTACATCGACACCATCAATTCTATCGAAGGCATCGACGAGAAAACCAAAGAGCGTGTGGCGTTCTTTTCTCGTCAGGCAATCAATGCTCTCTCTCCAAGCAACTTTATTGCAACGAATCCAGAGTTGATGAAACTGACGCTTGAGCGAAATGGTGAAAACCTTCTCGATGGGTTAGAGCAGTTACAAGCAGACGTTGAAGCAAGCGCCGATATACTCAAGATCCGCATGACCAACAACAACGCTTTTCGATTAGGTGTTGATGTTGCTAACACGGAAGGTGATGTTGTCTTTCAAAACGAGTTGTTTGAACTGATTCAGTACCACCCAAAGACACCACAAGTTAATGCGACGCCTTTGCTGATTGTTCCGCCGTTTATCAATAAGTACTACATTCTCGACCTTCGTGAGAAGAACTCGATGGTGCGTTGGTTGCTTGAGCAAGGGCATAGCGTATTCATGATGTCTTGGCGCAACCCAGGTGAAGCGCAGAAGGACACTGAGTTTGGTGACTATGTCACGGAAGGCGTGGTTAAAGCCGTTTCTGCGATTGAAGACATCACAGGTAAAGAGCAAATCAACGCGGCGGGTTACTGTATTGGCGGTACGGTGTTGGCTTCGACGGTGGCTTACTACGCTGCGAAGCGCATGAAAAAGCGCATCAAAACAGCGACCTTTTTTACCACCTTGTTGGATTTCTCGCAGCCGGGTGAGGTGGGCGCGTACATCAATGAGACAATCATAAATGCTATTGAGAAGCAGAACGATGGCAAGGGCTATATGGATGGTCGTTCGTTGAGCGTGACGTTCAGTTTGCTTCGAGAGAACAGCTTATACTGGAACTACTATATTGATAACTACCTCAAAGGCAGTAGCCCGATGGAGTTTGATCTTCTGTACTGGAACAGTGATAGCACTAACGTGGCGGCTAAATGCCATAACTTCTTGCTGCGAGAGCTTTATCTTGAAAACAAACTGGTTCAAGACAAAGGCGTGAAAGTGGGCGGCGTATGGATGGATTTGAATAAAATTAAGATACCAAGCTACTTCATCTCGACCAAAGAAGACCATATCGCGTTGTGGCAGGGGACTTACCGTGGTGCATTGAACACTGGTGGCAACAAGACGTTTGTTCTGGGCGAGTCTGGTCATATCGCAGGCATTGTTAACCATCCAGAGAAAAAGAAATACGGCTACTGGTTGAACGACAACTTAGACGACTCTGCTGACGAATGGCTAAACAACGCAAGTCACAACGAAGGCTCATGGTGGACACACTGGGATCAATGGTTACAAGGCTTTGAAGCTGACGAGAAAGTCGAACCTTTCAATCAAGGTTCCGAGCTTCACCCTGTGATTGGCAAGGCACCGGGTAACTATGTAAAACAGGTACTTCCTATCGTCGATAAAGAAGTCGTTGATGTACAGGCTCCGAAAAGCGACGCTTAGCTTGTTTAACGTGAGTGGTTGATACCTATTTCTGCTAGGGTATCAGCCACTTATATCAGAGGTGCACTTATCAAACGCATCAATACCCAAACGCCCACTACCACTTGAGGTGTAACAATACAAATCGTCGTAAAAAAACGGCTGTCTGAGTTGTTGCATATGCCGTCAGTATGCTCCCACAATGAAGTATCTCTATTCACCCCAAATTTACCTTCGAGTTGGCAAACTATTCGCTACTTTCATAAGGAGAAGTAGCGATGAATTACCGCATGTTAATGACTCTAGGGGTTTTGTTTAGTGCAAATGTATTGGCTGAACTTGATGAACCAGGCTGGGGAGGCGAAGTTGGAGTATTGGTCGGCTTTGGTAGTGAAACCGATGACTCAGAGGCTGTAAAAAAAGGCAGCTTGAACAGCAAAGGAGAATCGGATTCGAGTGCGCTTGTTGTACCACTAGGACAGTTGCGCTACACGTTTGGTTCAGATAGCGACCAGCAGGTCTTTATGGGGACCTCACGTGGCGATATCATTGAAGGTGTTTTTGCTTTTGAATTTGGCTACGCACTGGAATATGGCAACGAATCGGTTGTATCTTTCTCTTACCTTCCAACAATCGCAAATGGTGAAGTATGGGAAGACCCGTTTATAGCCAATACTGCGAGGACTAAAACCGATATCTCTGGTGATACCTTTCGTGTACAACTCGACAACTTATTAGATATTGGTTTATCGGGTGATTTCGCTGTCTACAAGCAAGACATTAAAAATGACAAATCGGGCGTTCACCTAGGAGTGCCAACAGGTGTACTCCAACGTGACGCTAAAGGCTATTATGCAAGCTTATCTATGGAGATGCCTGTTAGTGAGAGCTCTTTTATCGAACCATCGTTGTCTTATCAAAAACATCTTGCAGACGGTAAAGCAGTTTCTTTCTCTGATTACTCTGGCTCGTTGACCTACATAATGATGGTGGATGATCATGCATTCTCGGTTAATGCAGATTACAGTCACCGCTCATATGATGCATCCAATCCAGTATTCAAGAAAACACGTGAAGACAATGGATATAGCGCAACGCTTGGCTATGAATATATGGACGTTATGGGTTGGGAAGGCTGGGGATTCAACGCATTAGCGGGTTATTCTAGTAACAATTCCAATATCGCATTCTACGATACCAGCGGATATTTGATGAGTGTTGGTGTTAGCTATCACTTTTAAGTAATTGGCTACTTAATCACGATGAGTTGGGGCTAGCATATTTGTTAGCCCTTTTTATTGTTTACTTTTTCGGCTAGAGGCTGCGACTGAATATGAGTGATGAAGCTTAAATTCAGTCAATGGCGACCAAAACACCCGGTCGGATTGCCCCGAGGCTTGGTCATTCGACTTAAACGAAGTTAAGCATTGGTATTTGATTTTTCTTCGCCCGGCAAATGAAGCCGAGCCAACAAGCCTCCCTCTATTTCCTCTGCTTCAAGGTGCCATCCTAGCTTCTTACATATTTTCTCGGTTAAATCCTGCCCAAGGCCAAAGCTATCTTGAAATGGCAGATCAAGTTCCTGTGTATTGATGTTCTTGATCACTATGCTGTTTTTTTCGAAATAGATATGGATCGTACCGCTGTGCGTGTATTGGAAAGCGTTACGAATGAGGTTACCAACGACAATTTTGATTGGAGTCTCTGGAAGTTCCACTGTTGGGGCATGAAGGTAATTGCGGATGATGTCGATCTCTTCACCTTGAATTAAATACTCCAACTCTTCTATCAAATTATCTAATAAAGCGACGACCGAAACTAAGCTCTGATTCGGTGGCGTTTCACTCTTTCGGACTAGCCAGAGCATGGTTTCGGTAATTTGCTGCATGTTGCTGCTCGCGCGGTCGATACGATTGATCGGGCGCTGTAAATCTAAGGGCAGGGAGATGCGCTCTAAGATCTCCATATTTGCTCGTATGATTGCAATAGGCGTTCTCAATTCGTGACTAGCATGAGATAGAAAACGTTGTTCTCTTTCTACCAAATGCGCATTCTTACTGAGTGCCTTTTCTAGATAAAGCGCAACTCGATTGTATTCACTGAATTTAAAGTTGGGAGCGGGGTTCGCCAATAGGTCGTTGGACGCGCTTTCTGACCATTCGACGAGTTGTTCGGTTTTTTTTCCTACTCGGTAACTGTAGAGCCAAAGCGCTAATACAATAAAAAATATATAGCCAAGAGCAATATAGATAATAAGGTTGAAGCGATGATCGAACCACACATCTATTGTGTCGCCAATTAGGCGGTAGTCGTACCGAGCGACTCCGAATACCAATCGTCCGTCTTCGAGAGCAAAACGGTAGACACCAAAGACAGCCTCTTTCTTGATGTCGTTGGTAACCGTTTCATCAACGAAGACGACAGTGAACTCATCATTAACAAATGTCACATCCCGAAGTACGTCTTTACCATCGACCTTTATGTTAGGCAATTGGTCATAATAAAATGACACTACGTAAGATTTAGGTAGTTTGGCTTCTGGATTTATAAGGCGTACTTCGTTAAAGCTCAACCATTCACTGGCGAGTCGCATTTTTACTGAATCTTCTATTCCATATTCAAAGTGACGGATTAAAAGTTCTCCGAATAGTAAGGCTGTCAGAAGTGACAAGCCCAAGAAAAAGGTAGTAAGGTGACCCCGTATTGGGAAGCTCTTTTTCATGCTCATGGTTACTCTTTTATCCTCAGACCTTGGCCAACGACGGTTTCAATCAACTTAGATTCAAAAGGCTTATCGATTTTTTGTCTCAGTTGATAAACCTGTACTTTTATGTTGTTACTTTCTGGTGCGTCATTTGGCCACAAACACTCCTCTATTTCTCTACGAGTAACCACTTGTGGAGTTCGGCGCATGAGGAGTTCTAAAAGCATTAGATTGAGTCGATTTAAGTCCAAGACTTGTCCTGATCTTGATACTTGCTGGCTTTCTAGGTCATAGACTAAGTCACCTTGTACTAACCTTTTTTGTTGGCTACTTCTTCGCTTAGAGAGCGCCTTGATACGTAAGGCGAGCTCTTTCATTGCAAATGGCTTGATTAAGTAGTCATCAGTGCCAGCATTGAAGCCAGCTTCTTTGTCTTGCAGCGTATCTTTTGCTGTCAGCATCAAAATAGGCGTATCGTCACCGTCGTCTCGAAGTCTTTCACAGACAGTAAAACCATCTATTTTGGGTAACATTAGGTCAAGAAGAATAACGTCATAGTAATTTTGTTTTGCGAGTGTAAAACCGCTTAACCCATTGTAAGCATGATCGCATTTGATGTTTTCAAATTCGAGAAACTCTGCAACTGAAGCGGCGAGCTCCTTGTCATCTTCAACTAATAACACGTTGATAGATAAGTTAGATTTCATTTTTCTTAACCCCAGTAAAAGAAGCGGATCTTTGGGTGGTTATGTTGTGAAACAGCTGCTTGATATCTTGCTGAACCATTAGCAATACGGGTACCAAAAGAAGTGTTATTACCGTTGCAAATAAGATTCCATACCCCATTGACGTAGCTGCTGGTATTAAAAACTGAGCTTGAGGAGAGGTTTCTGACAGTAAGGGCACTAAGCCAAAATACGTGGTTGCAGAAGTCAGCACAATAGCCCTTAAGCGTCCTGTTCCTGATTCAATTAACGCCTCGTATACGGTATCACCACTCATTATCTTGGTATTAAAGCGTGAGATAAGTAAGAGGCTATCATTCACGACGACCCCGGTTAATGCAAGCATTCCGAACAGAGAAAGTATACTGATGGGTATCCCTTGGATTAAGTGTCCCATCAAGGCGCCCACAATACCAAATGGAATTGTGCACATGATCAGCAGTGGCTGGAAATATGAGTTGAGTGGTATTGCAAGCAATGCGTAGATGCCGATAAGAGCGATAGCAAACACGCTATACAGTGAATTAGATATTTGTTCCTGCTCTTGTTGCTGTCCAGAAAGGACAATGTTTAGGTCACGATACTTATTCTGTAATCTTTTAAACAGGTCGCTATCTAGCTTATCAATGATCTCTTCTGGAGAAGCGATCGTTTTATCAACATCAGCTGTTATCACATTGACTCTGTTACGATTCATTCGTTCAATATTTTTGGACACATATCGAGTCGATATATTGGCTACCGCATTGAGTGGTACTAACTTACCATTGCTCAAGCGAATTTGTGCGTATTTGAGATTATCCAGTGTTTGTCTTTTTGCCCGTGGATACTGAATTTTGACCTTTATTTCATGCGAACCTTCTTGAAATTGCTGCACTTCATAACCTTGATAGGCCATGTTGAGTTGTTGTAAGAGATTCGATGTAGTAAGCCCCATCGTTAACCCCATTTCGTTAACTTTAATATCAACTTGGGCTTGTGTATTCGCGAGGCTACTTTTTATGCCATGCACACCTTGTACATTATTGAGATGATCAGTCAGTTCACGAGTTGCGTTGCTGATCGTTGCTTCATTTTGACTTCTTAATTCTATGCTTATTGCTTTATCGCTGATCATATCGGCTAAGAAATTCGCGCTGTCTATGCCTTCAAGTGTTGGGACCATGGATTGCCATTCTTTAGCGATAGCACCCGCGCTGATTGGGCGTTGAGTGTTACTCGAAAGGCCAACAATGATTTGCGAACTGTTATTGGTGGTTTCTACCAATACACTTTGGATTGGAGGTACAGACAGCGCATATTGCTTCACCAACGAATCATTCAATGATGCCGCCATTTGTTCAACTTTAAGTGTTTCACGTTGTACTAATCCGTAGCCAGTATCATCTTCGAATGCGAGCTCGATCGTGATGAAGTTAGTAGAAATCTCTGGGAAAAATACCGACTTAAGTTTGCCGGTTATTAGCGAACCGCCAACTAGAATACACAGGGAAAAAAAGCCACAAATTACAGCATAACGGTAGCGTATAGCCAGTTGTAAACAGGGTTTGTAGAGATGCCAAGTGATGTATTTGAAACCACGTAGAACACGCTGTTGAATATAGTGCCATACGGCAGGAATACCCCATGCTGAAGTCGGTTCCATTTTGACTCGGGCAAGGTGAGCTGGGAGAATTAATTTGGACTCAATGAGTGAGAAAATCAGGCAGAAAGTTGCAGCCATGGCAAATTGCGCAAAGATCTTACCGAGTTCCCCTTCGATTAAGCTGAGAGACATAAAAGCGACGATGGTCGTCAACACACCAAATGTGGTTGGTGTTGCCACTTTTTGCGCACCAGCGATGGTCGACTCAACGGAAGCTCCGTGTTTCTCTCTTTGTTCGTAAATGCTTTCACCAATGACGACGGCATCATCAACGACAATTCCGAGGGCCATGATGAAGCCAAAGGTGGTTAATTCATTAAGGGTGAGTCCAAAGAAAGAATCTCCCATAAGGACCATTGCACCGGCAAACGTAACAGGTAGGCCAACGGCAACCCAGAAAGCCACACGTATGTTTAAGAGCAGAGCCAGTAAAATAACAACGAGAGCGATACCTTGAGCACTGTTCTTAAGTAGCAAAGATAAACGGTTTTTAATCGGCTCACTTTGATCATTCCATTGGGTCAGGTGGATACCGTTCGGCAGAGTCAATTGGTAAGCATCAACGATGGATTTGGTCTCTTGGGCTAGCTGGTTGATGTTTGATTGACCATACATTTTCACCTTTAATCCTACTGATGGATGGCCGTTATAACGAGTAATGATGCCGTCGTCGTCAAATCCTAATTCAATATGTGCCACGTCAGACAAGAGTATGGTTTGCCCTGTTGCTGTGCGTTTAATTGGCAGCGAAGCGAACTCTTTCGCGCTTCGGTGTTGCTGGTCCGCTTTAAGAACTAACGTCCCTTGAGAACCTTTGAGCTGGCCGGCCGTTTGGGTTAATGATTCTGCTCTAATTTGGCTGACAATTTGCTCCATCGTGAGACTGAAAGCTTGCAATTTTGCCTCGTCAATTTCAATCGAGACCTGCTGAGATTTTCGGCCAATGTAATCAACCTTTTGTATCAAAGGAGAGTTTAGGAGCTTGTGTCGTAACTCGTCTAAATAACGCTGTAATGCACCGATAGGCACGTCACCAAACAGGTTAATTGAAACTACCTCTTCAAGGTCGGCTTGACGCGTGATCACAGGTTTTTTTGCTTCACTAGGTAAATCGCCAATAGCATCAACCACACTTTTTACATCTTGTTGCAGTTTGTCGAGTGAATAGCCACTCGACTTAGTGATGGTTACCGTTGCACCGTCACTATTTGAACTGCTGTGTATCTGTTTGATGCCTTCTACACCTAACAATGAATCTTCTATTTTTATCGCAATGCTTTCTTCAGCCGAGCGGGCTGAGCCACTTTGATATTCGACACTTACCGTAATATTGGTTGGGGGGAGTGAGGGGAAGCTTTCTACCCGTGATTGGATAACCGAAAAACCACCCGCGACTATGATCAAAACCATTAAAAGATTTGCAGCAACAGGATTGTGAACAAACCATGTGATAACGCCATGAGTTTTTAGGTTATTGTCCATCATTCACCTCTTTAAGTGATTTGTCCCCAGAGGCAGGAGTCGGGAGGCTCCGATTTAATGCGAGTTTGTCCGTGTCGTCTGTCTGAGGGCTATCCGAGAGTACTTGCATTCCCTCCACGTAGCTGGACAACGGCTTTACAACCAAAGTGATGTGTTGATTTAGGTTGCCCTGTTTAAAACCAATCGCATCGATATCTTGAAACAGTGATAGAGTCTTGTGACGATGAAGTTGACCTTCTTTGACGTACCAAATATTGCCGTCTGCAGTAATGGAAGAGGATGAAACTACAAAACTATCTGAGTAGCTCTTACCTTGAATGACAACTTTAACAAAGCTCCCGATCAGTAAAGGCGCTGGCTGTTGAAGAGGGGAGTCTATTTTTAATATGAGGTTACGCATACGTGTTGATTGTTCCACGAGCAGTGAAAGGTGACTCGCCCGTGCTGCCCATTGTTGCCCTGAGTCTGAATTTGATGCTGACTGAATTGTCACCGACAGTGCACTCAAATCGGAGGGGAGCTGTTGCCAGTCGCGTTCTGTGAGCTGAAGATGTACTTCAGCAGTTTCTATGGATTTGATCTGTCCCAACGAGGTTCCGGATGCAACAACACTGCCTGTGGTGACGTTGCTTTGGCTGACAATGGCATCAAAAGGAGCATGGATATTCGTGTTATTTAGTTGTTGCTTAGCATCTTCAACTGCTTGTTGTGCGGCGTTTAATCGTGCCTTTGCTGCTTTAAACTGAGGCTCTCGCAAAGCGAGGGGGCTCGGTGCCTCTTCTATACCTGAAGTTTTCCACTCTTTTTTAGCACGTTGATGTTTGCGTTGTTCTTGGAAAAATGAAAGTTGTGCGTTAGCTAGCTCCTTTTCTGCGTTAGCCAGAAGTACTTGGTAACTGGAATCGTCAATGTGAAATAGCAGATCACCTTTAGAGATTTGTTCACCTAGTTGAAATTTTTTTGCTTTCGAAAGAATCACTCCTGAAACCTGACTCGTGAGCGTTAAAGTTTCTTCTGGAATTACCTGACCGTAACCTTCAATGGTAGAGCGGTGTTCCCCGGCAGCAATGTCGACTGTGGTGACTTTGATATATTGTCGAGGCTGAGCTTCCAGCGCTAACGTTGTTTCTTCGGGGATTGACTTCATGATGTACATCGCGGTGGCAATGATACTGAGCAAGCCCAAAGCTGTAACAAGTATCTGTTTCATTTTAAACCCCCATTCCTAATGCTAACCCTAAGGTAATTCTGTTTGAGAGCCGACTACGCTGAGTATTAAGCAACTGGATTTTAGATTGGTAAATAGATTGTTGGGCGATAAGCAGTGCCAAAACGTCACTGGCTCCTTCCTGGTAAAGGTTTTGATAGTTTTTCATACTAGCCTTGGAGAATGTAAAAGCATCTCGATAATGCTGTTCTTGTTGTTTGAGGTAGAACTCTTTGTCTAGTGCATTTCCTACCTCATTGATGGCAACCAATAGTTTCTTTTGGTAATCAACAAAGCTCTCTTCTGCTTGAAGCTGAGCTATTTTTGCTTGGGTTTGTAGTGATGATTGGTCAAGAAGAGGTGCGCTGATCCCCCCAACGAGATTCCACAGGGAAGGATTGTCGATAAGCTGGTTTGGTGTTGAACCGCTACGATAAACAGAGGCAGACAGCGTGAATTTAGGCAGTAGATCTTTGTAAGCAACTGCCGCGCTTTTGTCGGCGGCGAGCACTTGCTGATAAGCGGCAAGGAGGTCAGGACGTGATCCAATCATTTCTCCGGGAAGACGTAATGGCGGAGCTTCAACTTCTGGGATCGTGAAAATCATTCGGTTAAGCTGGGTGTCGCTCTTACCTCGTAAGGTATTAAGGCCTCTGATTGCGATAAGCTGATCTTGTTCTTTAGCCGCTAAACTCGCTCTTACTCTGGATGTTGCAGCACGAGCGGTGTCGAGGTCTGCTTGTTCTTTAAACCCATCGAGCACTTGCTCTAGTACAATATTCTCAGTGTTTGAAAGGCTTTGTAGCCAGCGTTGTTCAACCCCGATCACTCTTGCTCTGTAAGCAACATCAAGCCACGCCTCTATTACGCGAGCCGCGAGAGAGTTTTGTGCGTAAGCATAGTCGAGTTGTGTTGCCTGTTGTTTCGCGTTAGCTGCGCTTGCTGAGTCAGCTAAGCGTCCCCAAACATCAAACTCCCAACTTAAATTCAAAGACAGTTTGTGACTGTTCTGAATTTGACTTGTTTTTTGTCTAGAGGCTTGAAAGTCTGTATTTAAAGAAGGTTGAAGGTATTGATCACTTTGAGCCGCTAATAGTTCAGCTTGCTTCAAGCGAAGTGCAGTTTTATGTAGGTCGTGGTTATTGGTGAGGGCTTCTTGAACCAGATCGGCGAGAGCTTGATTGTTGAACAGCGAGAGCAATTGTGTCGACATCGTAGTGTTTACGTATCGTTGAGAGCTTTCCCATTGCTCGGGAATCTGGGTTGTATTGTTCAAACTGGCTTGCGGCGTTGGTGATAGAGAAGCGCAACCCGTGAGATAGGTCAGACTACCCAGTAGTAATAACGCGGATAGGGGGTGGTGTGTGTTCATGCTGTCTTACTCTAAGGTATTTATCTATAGATATACCTAACAGCGAGTAAATTGGAGGTGAAATGAGTGTTTGGTTATTGATTCAAATTGGATATGGGCTAGTCAAGGGTTTATGAAAGAACTTCTGAAAAAATAAAAGCCACTGAAATCAGTGGCTTTCTAGACTTGTCCGTTTTATCTAATCAGGCCATACATGGAATGTGCTGACCTCATACCCCTCGAATAGCAGGCTCTATTAAAAGAAAGGGGTGACATCAATTTCAGCCTTCGTAGGAGAAATTGCTTTTACAATCGTATGCCAGCTGTGTTTTAAATCCACATACTTGACGTCAATGAAACGTTTATTCTTTCGTGAATAGAAGCACTTAACGACAGGCTCAACAGGAGCATCATCATTCGATGACCATACGATTCCAAGATGGCCATTGCTCAGCTCAACGATGGCCCCAATAGGGAAAATACCAATGCAATTAATAAATTTGTACACCAATTGCCGGTCTAAGTGATTAGGTGTCATACCTAACATTATTTTAAACGCTTCCGCTGGGCTCATTCCACGTTTGTAGCAACGGTCAGCCGTCAATGCGTCATAGATATCGACGATACAAGCCATTCGGCCGTGCTGCGGAATTTGCTCGCCACTCAATCCATTAGGGTAACCTGTACCATCTAACTTTTCATGGTGCATTAAACATACATCACGGCTAATTTGACTTAAGCCTTCGATTTTTTTGATGATAGGTTTAGCAAATACTTGGTGTTGCTTGATGTGAGCGAATTCCTCCTCGGTTAGACGAGAAGGCTTGTGCAAAACATTATCATCGATATGCACTTTACCGACATCATGAATAATCCCACCAATAGCCAATGGCTTTAATCGGTCTTTGCCAAAACCCAAATGCTTGCCAAATGTGACCAAAAGTGTGGCGACATTAACGGAATGTTCAAGCAAATAGGCATCTTTCTTACGTAATGCAGAAACACATTGCAAGGCATCTGAATTGATCAGTGCTGATTCAATCAGCTCATCCGCCCAACCATCCAGTTCATCCGAAACAAACGTATGCGAATCAAATGTTGCCGTAATAATTTTCTGAGCAAGACCGCGCGCTTCTTGGATGATTCGCTCTGCATTTTTTTGTCTTACTTCTCGAGAGACCAATTTACTTGGAGAATTTTTACTGCTCTTTTGTTGTTCCTCACTCGTTTCGTCATCAGGAACGGGGTGAAATTTACAACCTTTAGCAGAGAGCTTCTTGTCAACCCAGACATACTTAATGCCTTTATTAACTAATGTATCAATTCCTTTTTTTGAAGACACGCGTCCAGCGTTAGATAAATAAACACGCTCACTTTTCTGAATTGATGTAACAAACATTCCCACAACCAATGTGTTTATGGAAATTTTTACTGAGTCTTTAAGGTCGAACTGCATTAAATTCAATTAAGTGTTGTCAAAAACAGTGTGATTCTAATCCAATTTCGCGACGAATCTAGTCAAATTGTTGATTTATTTACTCAAAACACCTGAAATTAATCGTGAAACACGTGAGATCAATAGTGAAACACATGAAATTGAAAACAAAAGGCCGAAATGTCACCGAGTTATGCTTCGATCTTAGCGATATTGTTTACAACGGTTAAGTGGCAGTGGTGTAGTAATAAGCGTACTTTTCTAATCGAAGTGTCTATCTAAAGGACTCTGTAGAAAGGTACTTTGTATTGTGGATGTGACTTAAGAGGTGAGGTAGGGAGGTTGCCACCTATTAATAAAAAGATAAAACGTTAGATATTAAAAAAGCCACTGAAATCAGTGGCTTTTTAGAGTCAACCCATATCAGAATGGATTAAAATTAGCTGATAAAAGTTGACGTACTCTTCGATTTCTAATCGATTTCTTTGTCTTTAGTCATAGATAAAAGCCAAAGAGATACGGCTGCAACACCTGCAAAGCCACCAAGAATGATAACTGGCATAGCGCTGTAACCTAGGATGTGCCAAATTACGTTCTCTAAAGTACTCATTCAATCGCTCCTTATTGCCAGCCTTCAACGCCGTGCATGTCTGGTAGTTTGTGTGCGATACCTTTGTGACAGTCTACACACGTTTTTTCACCAGAAGCTAGCGCTGTCGAGTGTTGTTTCGCACTACGAGGGCTCTGCTCTGAGAAGTCCATGTAATCGAACTGGTGACAGTTACGACACTCAAGTGAATCATTCTTTTTCAATCGAGCCCATTCGCGTTCTGCTAAGTGAGCACGACGTGCTTTGAACTTTTCTTCAGTATTGATGGTTTTCGCAATAAAGTGTGCGTATAGCTCTTTAGAAGCCTGAACCTTACGAACAATTTTATCTGTCCACTCATGAGGTACGTGACAGTCTGAACAGATAGCACGAACACCAGAACGGTTAGAGTAGTGAATTGTTTCTTGGATTTCAGCAACGATAGGTGCGTGACAACCAGAACAGAACTCTTCCGTATTGGTTGCTTCCATACCTGTGTTGAATGCACCCCAGAACAAAAGACCACCCGAGAAACCCAAGAATAAAACAACGCCTACCGCTGCTTTACTTGGTGTCGCGAGTCTTTTCCAAAACGCTTTAAGTAATTTTATCATATATAGCCTCTCTTACAGTCCGGCTACGATTAACGCAGTGAATCTACAGGTTTGAACTCGTTCTCAACTAGCGGTTTAGCATTAGCTTGAGGTACGTGACACTGTAGACAGAAGTAACGACGAGGTGAAACATCAGCAAGTACCGCATCTTCGCGGTTCATGTAGTGAGTTACACTCACTTTAGTTGCACCCATTTCTTTTGCGTTTTTCCAGCTATGACAAGCAAGACACTTGTTAGCGTTAAGAGACACTTCATAGCTACGAATAGTATGAGGCACTAAAGGTGGTTGGTATACGTAGTCACTCTCAAGTACTTGGTCACGAGGAAACTTTTTGAAGTCATCTGCTGCGCGAGTTGCTTCAAGTTCACTTGCACCACGTAGAGATTCTACGCCACCAATGCCGCCAGGGTTATCCAGCTCAGCTTGAGCTTGAACTGCACCAGCTAGCAAAAGACCAGCTGATAGTAGGGCAGTAATCAGTTTTTTCATGGTTAATTTCTCCGCCTAAAGGCTAATTCTTTGAGTGGACTACTTCCTTCAAAAAGTGATGAAAAAAGTAGTCGCAATATTAAATACGTTAGATCTTGTATCTAGGTTCGAAAAGCGCTTGGCTCTTAAGAAACCTTAGTGATCTTAACTGGACACTTCTTGTAATCCGTCTGCTTAGACAGAGGATCCGTTGCATCCAAGATCAACTTGTTGATCAGAATTCTTGCATCAAAGAATGGTACGAATACCAAGCCTTGTGGTGGACGGTTACGACCACGAGTTTCAACACGAACGCGTACTTCACCACGTTTGTTTTCGATAAGAACTTCATCACCACGGCGAAGGCCACGAGCTTTAGCGTCAGCAGGGTGGATGTAACAAAGTGCATCCGGTACTGCTTTGTAAAGTTCTGGTACACGACGAGTCATAGTACCTGTGTGCCAGTGCTCAAGAACACGACCTGTACATAGCCACATGTCGTATTCGTCGCTTGGTACTTCTGGTGGTGCCTCGTAAGGAGCATTGATGATAAGAGCTTTACCATCTGGTTTACCGTAGAAATCCCAACCAGAACCTTTCTTAGCGTATGGATCTGAACCTTCTTTAAAGCGCCACAGTGTTTCTTTACCGTCAACAACAGGCCAACGTAGGCCACGGACTTTGTGGTAAGTGTCGTAAGGTGCTAAATCGTGACCGTGATCGCGACCAAAGGCTGCGTATTCTTCGAATAGACCTTTTTGAACGTAGAAACCTTGAGCTTGAGCATCGTCGTTAAGCTCTTGTGCTTCAGACAGTGGGAATGCATCAACGTTGCCGTTTTTGTACAGCACGTCGTACATCGTTTTACCACGATACTCAGGTGCTTTAGCTAGAAGCTCTTCGCCCCAAACTTCTTCAACAGTGAAGCGTTTAGAGAACTCCATGATTTGCCATAGGTCAGACTTTGCTTCACCTACGGTTTTAACTTGTTGGTACCATGCTTGTGTACGACGCTCAGCGTTACCGTAAGCACCTTCTTTTTCAATCCACATTGCTGTTGGAAGGATAAGGTCAGAAGCTTGAGCTGTTGCTGTTGGGTACGGGTCAGAACATACAATGAAGTTGTCTGGGTTACGGTAACCTGGTAGACGTTCAGTGTTGATGTTTGGACCAGCTTGCATGTTGTTGTTACACATTACCCAGTACGCGTTGATCGTACCATCTTTTAACGCACGGTCTTGCGCAACAGCGTGTTTACCCGGTTTAGGTGGGATAGTGCCTTCTGGAAGCTTCCAGATGTCTTCTGCAATCTTACGGTGTTTAGGGTTAGCAACCACCATATCTGCCGGTAGACGGTGAGAGAACGTACCTACTTCACGAGCTGTACCACATGCAGATGGTTGGCCAGTAAGTGAGAATGGGCTGTTACCTGGAGTAGAAATCTTACCTGTAAGAAGGTGGATGTTGTACACAAGGCTGTTCATCCATACACCACGAGTATGTTGGTTCATACCCATAGTCCAAAGTGACATTACTTTGATGTTTGGATCTGCGTATTGCTTAGCCAGCTTGATAAGGTCATCTTGAGATACACCTGACATTTCAGATGCTTTTTCAACGGTGTATTCAGCAACAGAAGCTTTGTAGTCTTCGAAGCTGATATCAGTCATTTTACCTGAGTTAGGGTTCGCAGCGGCTTTCTGTAGTGGGTCATTGTCACGAAGGCCGTAACCGATGTCTGTCGTTGCTTGCTTGAAGTTCGTGTGTTTGTTCACGAATTCCCAGTTCACCGCATCGTTTTGAATGATGTAGTTAGCGATGAAGTTAGCAATCGCAAGGTCTGATTGAGGTTCGAAGATGTAACCTGTGTCTGCAAGCTCGAAAGAACGGTGGTAGTAAGTAGACAGTACGTTTACTTTAACGTGTGGGTGGCTTAGACGACGGTCTGTAATACGAGTCCATAATACTGGGTGCATTTCTGCCATGTTTGAACCCCACAGAACGAATGCGTCTGCGTGTTCGAAATCATCGTAACAACCCATTGGCTCATCGATACCGAAGGTACGCATGAATGCACCTACCGCAGAAGCCATACAGTGACGAGCGTTTGGATCGATGTTGTTTGAACGGAAGCCCGCTTTCATCAGCTTAACCGCTGCGTAGCCTTCCATTACTGTCCACTGGCCTGAACCGAACATACCAACGCCTGTTGGACCATTCTTCTTCAGAGCGGCTTTCCATTTCTCAGCCATTACGTCGAAAGCTTTGTCCCAAGATACTGGTGCAAAATCACCATCTTTGTGGAACTCACCATCTTTCATACGAAGAAGAGGCTGTTCAAGACGGTCTTTACCGTACATAATTTTTGAAAGGAAGTAGCCTTTAATACAGTTAAGGCCTTTGTTTACCGGTGCTTCTGGGTCGCCTTGAGTCGCGACCACTTTACCGTTTTGAGTACCAACTAGTACCGAACAGCCCGTACCACAAAAACGACAAGGCGCTTTATCCCACGTGATTTTTGTTTGATCAGAGCTAGCAATCAGGTTGGTTGCTGTTGCTGGTAGAGTTACACCTGCAACGGCTGCCGCTGATGCAGCTGCGTTTGCTTTCACAAACGCGCGTCTTGTCATTTTCATACTTCACCCTCAAGTTGAGAATTGTTGCTTCCAGTTTCTAAATCCGTTTCGTCTAGTCCAGTCTCGATTTGGTGGTAAACCAAAGCTGTCCCTAAAACGTTCGTAATATTATTAATTTCTTCGATGGTGTCCGTAACAAAACCTTGGTTCTCGGTTTCTAGGACCACGATGATTTTGCCTTCAGGGCTACTGCCGTAGATTTCCGCATTATCGTATTGCTCGATTTGTGCTTTGATCTCGTCTAGATGCTCTGGGCTCACATGCACGACTAAACTTGATATATGCACTTCATTTAGTGCCATAAATTGCTCTCGTTATTTTTGTTTTATGCATTACTCACAAGAATAGCCGAAGTAGGGCAAACTGCTACGCAGGCTCCACAACCGCTACACTCATCTAACTCGATTTTTGGTAGAGCAACACTGCCTGCTCTAAGTTGAAATTGAATCGCCATAGGTTCACACATGTCACCACAGCTTCGGCATTCAACATTTTGTTGGGCCAAGCATTTATCAGAGATAGTTGCTTTTGCCAGCCAAGGCGTTTCTTCCTTGGGTTTAAAAATTGGCTCTGGACAAACGTCTGCACATTGATAACAGAATGTACATTCGTCTTTTGAGAAGTCGACAGTAGGAAAACCACCGTCGCCGACAATGATGATGTGTGTCTCGCAACTTTCGATGCATTTACCACAACGTGTACAATCATCTGCGAAGCTTTCTAGACTTTTAATCCAAGGCAATCGAATTTGGCTTGAATCTACTTTTCGCCTAGAAAATAGGCGTCGTCTCGATAGGTCTACCACTAAATGCCTACTAATGTTGCTAAGATGTTGTAATTGTAGATCATTGTTTCGTTAATATCTTGTCATTTATCCTCACAAGTAGTGTAGTTTTAGAAATATTTGTATAAATACCCCTTAAGGGCTAAATAGGATCCTATATTGTCTTAGATCAATAAATTATGAAGCGTTTGGTCACATATTGAATGGAGCTCTGTTTTTTGATGTGTGACAATAGGTTCTCGATAGCCATTTTTATACCTTCAGGATATTAACTTTGCTTATTAAACCTGTTTCATCTGTGACGAGTACAATAGCTAAATCATTGCTATTTATATTGCTCCTTTCAGTTGCCACCACCGGTTTTGCTATTTTTACATTGGCGTCCAGCCTTAATGATGCCGAGGCGGTTAATGTAGCTGGCTCGATGCGCATGCAAAGCTACCGTTTAGCGCATGATATTCAAATAGAATCAGTGGATTACGATTCTCATATTCGTGAATTTGAAAGTTCCCTTTATTCCACATCGATGACTAATTTGGTGAGTTGGGAAGTGCCAACTGATATTACAAATGATTATTATTTAATAATTGGCCGTTGGCATGAATTGAAGCAGGTCTTAAATAGCGAAGATAGAAAACACTACCTGGTACTTGTTGAAAATTTTGTTATTGAAATCGACCGCTTTGTTTTTAAGTTACAAGAATTTTCAGAAAATAAATTAATTAAATTGGCATGGGCTGGTGGTATAGGTCTAGGTGGAATACTCGTCATATCTCTTTTTGTTGTTCATTTTGTACGTAAACAAGTTGTTAAGCCTCTACACGCTCTCGTTAGAGCTAGCCAGAGAATAAAAAATAGTGATTTCGAGGTTAAGTTGGAGGTTACCAACAATAATGAACTGGGCATTTTGACCAAAACATTTAACTCGATGGCGAAAGATTTAGGCGTGCTGTATCGAAACCTTGAAGATGTTGTCGATGCCAAGACGGTTGAGTTACAAAATGCCAACCAATCATTACAAGCACTCTATTATTCTTCTCAAGAACTCACGGTAACGCGTGTTGCACCGGAAAATTTCCGAGCTATTTTGCAGCACTTGGTCAGCCTAGAAGGGATTGAATCGCTAAGGTTAGAAATAGTCGATAATTCGGGACGTTCTTTGATTATGGATGAAGGTTACGACCCGACTTGCGATTATGAAAAGTTTGAAATGAAACTGGATGATAACGAGCTTGTTTTGGGCTATCTGTATTGCTCATATCATCATGGTCATTCAACTAAGACCCTAATTGAGAGTTTTATCCAACTGTTATCGAGAGCTATCTACTATAATCGCGCTCAAAAGAAAGCTGAGCAGCTTATTATTATGGAAGAGCGAGCGACGATTGCGCGTGAACTGCATGATTCATTGGCCCAATCGCTGTCGTATTTAAAAATCCAAGTGACATTGTTAAAGCGTGTTATTGGTAAACTTCCGGAACACAAACATCGAGAGCAGTCTGAGCAGATAGCATCTGAGATAGGGAATGGGTTAGCCGGTGCCTATACTCAATTGAGAGAGCTACTCACCACATTTAGGTTATCCATCAAAGAGGGTAGCTTTGGAGATGCTTTGAGCACCATGCTAGAGCAACTTAGTGAAAGAACCGATGCGAAGATTAAATTAACTAATAACCTTTCATCGCTAGAGCTTGATGCGCACAGTCAGGTTCACTTGCTTCAATTGATTCGTGAAGCAACAATAAACGCAATAAAACACGCCAATGCCGACTTGATAGATGTATGCTGTATCGATGAGGACGGACAAGTATTAGTCGTGATTAAAGATAATGGAGAAGGCTTTGACCCAAGTAGTTCGAAGATGAACCACTACGGAATGAGTATTATGCAGGAGCGTGCGGCAAGACTGAATGGTGACTTAACGATTGAAGCGGCTCAAGGTGAGGGCTGTACAGTCATATTGAAATATAAAAGTTTAAAGGAAGTTAAAGTTGACGATTTGTAAAGTAATGTTGGTTGATGATCATCCATTGATGCGCAGAGGTATAAGCCAATTACTGAGCTTTGAAGATGAATTTGAAGTGATTGCAGAAGCAAGTAACGGTACTGAAGCGGTCGCTCTTGCCCATGAAGAAGAACCTGATTTGATCCTGTTGGATCTGAATATGAAAGGCATGTCTGGGCTAGATACTCTGAAAGCACTTCGTACTGATGGTTCAAGCGCTAACATCGTTATTTTAACGGTTTCTGATAGCCCTGCGGATATCGAAGCGATTGTTAAAGCGGGCGCTGATGGTTACTTACTGAAAGATACTGAACCCGATGAGTTGATTGAACTGCTTAAGCAAGCACATAGCGGCGATAAGGCATACAGTAGTGTGGTAGCTCGCTATTTGAATGATGCTGACAGTCGAAATGATATCTTCGACCAATTGACTGAACGTGAAATGCAAATTCTTCAAGAAGTCGCGAAAGGTTACCGTAATAAGCAGATCGCTGATCACCTGTTTATTTCTGAATCGACAGTTAAGGTACATATGAAGAGTCTACTGAAAAAGCTACAAGTGCCTTCCCGTACCGCTGCCACGGTTCTGTATCTAGAACGCTATGGTGAAATGAAGTAGGGCTTGGTCCTTTGAGATAACACTATTTCAAGCCTTACTGTTTATACATGTCTCGATAGTTTTAACGATGTTGAGAAAATGATATTAAAAAAAGGCGCTGAACTTATTAGGTTCAGCGCCTTTTTGTTTACGCATTTTATATCAGTATTGGTGTTCGTTTGTTCTTCGTTCTTTGAGATTAGAAACTTAAGGCTTACGCTGCCATTGGAACCAATACAAGCGTGCCGAAGATAACGGTAATAAGACCACAGATTACCGGTACAGAAGTACGTTTTACGACTTCAAATGGGCTGATTTTACCCATACCAGATGTCGCTACAATTACACCAGATACTGGTGAAATAGTACGGCCTAAGTTAGATGCTTGAAGCATTGGGATGATTAAGAATGCTGGGTTCAAGCCCATTTTCGCCGCTAATGATGGAGCCAGTTCTACGAATGCATAGAAAGGCGCGTTACCAGAACCTGTTGCGATAGCTGCAGCAACCGTTAGACCCGTCAGGATAAGCATCAATGCGATACCGCCTGCGCCTGCCGATTCAGCAAGACCAATTAAGTTATCAATCGCACCAATAGACATTAGACCTTGAGCAAATACGCCTGCCGCAACCAACAGCATTACCACGCCTTTAAACGCGTCAGCCATACCTTGGTAGCAAGAATCTAGGTCTTCTAGTGTTTTCTCGCCGTCAAACTTCTTAACAACGTAATCAATAACTGCACCCACGAAGATAGAACCTACCACAATGGTATAGATATCAAGTGAAAGCCCAGGGATAGTGCGTCCGTTGAATAGAAAAACGCCGATGATAGGTAAGAATGGAAGTGCAGCGTAGAAAGCCGGTGCGGTCGTTTCAATTTCAGAAACGTCTACTTTCTCCATTGGTGTGTTTTCTTTCTTATCTAGGTATTTGTTCCAGAAGAAAGCCGCACCCGCCATTACGATGATTGCACAGATAGAAACAGGTAGTACCGTTTGAACAGCAAACACATCAAGGGACATGCCTGACTTTTCTGCCGCGATAACCACATCACCAGAGGTTGGTGAAAGAATGATGGCTGCAGGTGATGCACAAACTGCAACTGCCGCTGGGCGAGAAATACCCATTGCCGTCATCATTGGGAATAGGGTTGCCATCAATAGCACACCAAGACCCGTTGCAGAACTTACTGCTAGAGACATCAGACACGCTACGATGTAAGCCGCAACAAGAAGTACATAGGGAGATTTGATCGCAGCAAGTGGTTTAGAGAACTGCTTCACTACCACGTTGTTAGCGCCAATGTGCGTCATGTAAGAAGCAAAACCACAAAGAAGCATGATTTGCATGCCTAGGCCGCCCCCGCGGTATTGAAGCATGTACTTAACAAATTCTAGTGAGTCGGTAACCATGTTACCTGTTGAAGCGATTTTAGCTGGTAAGACTGTGTGACCAATAAGGCCGGTGATAAGAAGTAGGGCAAGGCCAGCAGTTAGTAATACACCCGCCGCTTTATAGCCTTTTACAATAAAGTAACCAACAGCAATAGTAATCACTAATCCGATCAAGAGCTCTAACATAGAAATCTCCACAAAGTTTAAAAAATATAAGAAAGTGTTTCAGAATATGACAATGAATGTACAGAAAACTGCACTGTGGCACGAGGCATAGTTGAGGTTGATATGATCTAAGACAAACATTTTTTTCGATGTTAATTGTGGTTGTAAATCGTGATTAACTACTGTTGTTTAGATGTTAATAAACAAATTTTGTGGCTTGTTAGAATATAACTTGGATCACCTTTAATTGTTCTAGTTGCATATAGTGGTGTTGTTTTATAAATCGTGAGTGTTTTTTGTACTTTGGAAGGGAACGTGTAACGAACTGGGTATTTATCGGAGTAAAGAGGTGAGAATCTTAGCTTTTAAGCTTACTTACATTTAAAGGTTACTTATGTTTAACGCCTACTTATTTCCCATAAGTAAGCGCTAAAACACAAGTTGGCACTCAAATATAATTAGGTTTAAAAATAGCGAGCGAGTTTAGTTTATATCAACGTCAGGAGTGTCATTTGAATACGTTGGCAGCTCAGAACAGATAACCTTCTTACAAAAATGAATCATCCCATAGCGAGTAATGAGTAAAAACTCTTCTCTATTCAATGGAATGTAAGGCATGGCGTCAGAAGATAGGGTAGACCCTTCACTTATCATCACCTTTTCGTAAAACGACAACTCGCGATTCGGGATGATTTGTTGGTGTTGGTTCTCATCCAGTGAGATGTCGTGTTGAGTGACAGAGTAAGATCCCGATGACGTAAAGCCGACTTGCTTAGTCGATACGTACAATAGGTCATAACTGTCATTCTTCTTAAACTCGATGTTAATAGCAGACTGGTTATGAATCATATTATTGGACGGGTTAATAATCGATGCTGTATTTGCTAAATAATGCCCTTCAAGATGTGACTTGGGAATAAAGGTAGAAACCCAGCCGACTAATACGCCAAGCAGTACCACAAAAATTGCTGTATTCGTTTTATTATTCACAAGTCACTCCTTTAAATCCGGCAGGGAAGCTCAGAGATTTTCCTGAATTATCGATGATGATTTTTCGTCCCTTATATTCATAAAGCGTTACGTTGAATAACTCATTAAAAGTGAATTCGTCGGATTCGATTCTACAAGAGATAAAATGCTGACCCACGAGATCTTCGCCTAGGCTATTTCTATCTAAATAAGAAAACAAATAATGGGATAAACCTGCAGCCACTACAAATAATGCAACCAGTGCTAATAGACTGTTTGTTTTTTTCGTAGCGGCCGTTGTCTTGGTTGTTGAGCTTTCAGGCGCTGTGTTGCTTTCAGGTTGTGTCGGTTCTTGCTTTGGTTGCGATTGAATTTGACGCAGCGCGCGTTCTTTGTCTTGTGTCACTTGTCCTGCAAATCGGTAACCTTTACCGCGCTCAGTGACGATGATCATCCCACTCTTATCTTCTAACGCTTTTCGGCAAATCGAGATGGTTTGCATTAGGCTGCCATCTTCAACGTATATACCTTTAGACACCCACACCTGTTCAATAAGAACTTGGCGAGTGATCACCTCATTAGGTCTCGAGATAAAAAACTTAAGTAGCTCTGATTCATTAGAACCTATTGGGTAGGTACGGCCCGTCTTAAAGTGATGGATTTCACTCTCTTCTAAATTGACCTGTATATCATCATTGATAATAAATTCAGCAGACATCTGGGTTCTCATTGTTATAAGCGTTCTAACCTAAATATAACAAATCTTACAACAAACATAAACTTACTGATTTCATCGTCTTTGATATTTAAGTATCTGAATTTATGTTGATTATTAACCTGATTAGATTTCCTTATATACCTTTTTGAGGTTGTTTAATGCGGTTTCAGGTGCTTGCCGTTAGTAGCTATTGGATCATTAACGGGTGACGCTGATTTAGTGGGTGTGGGTTAATTGCTCAAATTTCTTACGTAGTTTTATCAACGTGTCATTCCAACTCTGTGTTGCCTTGCTCTCTACGAATAAAAAGTCGAGCTTACCTCCGACTCCATCGGCAACTCAAATAACGATAAATCGCATGACCACACCAGTTAAATGCGAAAGCTACGAAGGAGCTGTTTTGAAAGATTTCAATAAGCCATATATATGTGGACTAATTACGCTTGCCTTGCTCGGCTGTCAGTCTGAAGACTCGACTCAAGAGGCCGTTTCGGTATTGGTTCCCTACAACATTAATGAACTACCAAAACCAAACGATGGGTATGGGTATGACGACGATGGAACAATATCCGGTGTCGGTGAAGACGCTGCCGCAATGTCATCGACCAATGATGCTTATTATCAGGACTACAACAATTCATACGCAGCCCTAGACGGTTGGGGACTTTGTGCAGAACCGATTTTAATTCCGCTTCAAAGTGTTAATTCGGACAAACGTTATCCACTCAATAACGAAACCTTAGCCGGGAATGTTGTATTAATTGATGACCTAACAGGCGAAGAAGTTATCACTCAAATATCCGCTAATGGTTCCAATATTAAAATTCAATGTGAATCAGGCTTAGCTGAGAGTCGTACTTATTCGATTGTAGTAACGGATGGGGTAAAAACTGAATTTAATGAGCCTTTAAAAGCAGATGCTAGCTTTGATGATTTGATTTATTCAGACGTTCCATTAAATAGCGAAAAAGAAGAAGTCCTTCAAGAGCAAGTATTGAGCGCTATTGATTCATATTATGCGTTATATCCAGATAACGGTATTCCTGTATATGCAGCTCAATTTAAAACTCAGAGTTCTTATTCGTCACTAGACGCAATGAGGAATAACCACGTCAAGTTTAATACTAGATTCTTAGATGGTTATGACACGGTTCGCGAGTTTAATGGGGATTACAATCAGTATTCTAAGAAGTTAAGAATACCATCTTATCTACCTTTTACTCAGGCTCGAGAATCCGAGTGCCTTGTTGATGAGTTTGATCCAAAAGAAAATTGTCCTCCTTTATATGAATGGATAACTAATCAAGAAGGTGGTTTCCCGACCGCAGCAATGCCAGAACCAAAGGTAATAGAATTTCTCGATATAACTGCTGACATCTATCTACCTAATTATGCTGATACGCCTAGGCCGAAAGATACCTCTATTGGGTTCCCGACTGCGATATTTATCCACGGTGTTACTGCAGAGCGCGGCACTGCTTCTTTGATGGCGGCCGAGTACACAAAAAAAGGCTATGCCGTTGTTGCTATCGATATGCCATATCACGGGGAAAGAATGCGCTATGACAATACCGATCCAGACGGTGAGGGGCCAGAGAAAGGGGTAGAGATTAGTGCTAGAGCAGACAAGGCGTTCTTCATCAATATTGATTCCCCTTTAGCACTGCGTTCTAACCTTCAGCAATCAGTGTCTGACTTTTTAGGTCTTCGTTATGCGCTAAGCCAAGAAGCTTGGGTGAAAAAAGATGACGTTCACTTAATTGGACAATCGCTGGGCGGCATTATGTCGGTAATGGTGAGTGAGTTTAGCCAAGCAAACCCTGATTTTCACTCGGATACTAATTCTAATTTTGAATTCAATACGGTGAACTTTGTTGTTCCGGGGCAGGGGCTAACCAACTTGGTTCTGTCTTCTCAAACCTTAGGCCCTGAAATGTCTGAAGGTGTTAAGAAGTCTCCAGATGTTCAGCGCGGCATTGCTGAAACTGTCATACCAGATACATGTACAACAGAAGCAACAAATCAGCAGTGCATTGAAGCGCTCCGTGAGTTTGTAGAGCTTTCATCTGACAACGCGCTGCTTGTCAGCCAGCTAGAGAATGACATCTTTGATTTAGTTGTGACAGACCTTAAACAAGGGGTTCAAGCCACAATTGATAGTGCAGACCCTGCTAGTTTTATCTCTCGCCAAGTCGCTGCTGAGCAACCAACTCTTTTGTTAGCTGCCGTTGGAGATTGCGGGGAGACTTGTGACGTTGGTGTTGATTACGTCCCAGATAGCGTAATTCCGAATACCGCGCCAGATAACATTCGTACTGGTACTGAACCACTGATTACTGCGCTTGGCTTAGACCCAATAACAGGTACCTCAGAAAATATTAATGAAAAGCGTGGAGCCGTGAGAACAACTACCGGCGGGCATGGTACGTATTTGTTCCCCTATGAAGGTCCCGTTGATGAAAATGGCTTGCCGGGCACACCAGGTGAAAACATGTCAGACGTTCGTGAAGCGGTGGGCACTCAACAAATTGCCGTTGCTTCTATGGTAATGAGTGACGGTTCAGTAGTCGTCATTAATAACGAAGAGCATATCGAAACAGAGGTGCCTCAAGATGAAGAATAAACTTTTATTGGGCACTGCCGCTGCTCTTGTTCCTTGCCTGACTAATGCGGCTGGATTTCAACTTAACGCGCAGTCTGCAACAGGCTTAGGCCGTGCATTCGCTGGTGATGCTGTGATGGCAGATAGCGCTGCGATTGTTGCTAAGAACAGTGCTGCGATGGCTTACATCGAGCAACCAACACTCTCTGTCGGCGCTATCTATATCGATAGTGGTATTGATGTGTCTAGTGTTAGCTACACACCAATGAAAGGCGATACAGAAACACTCGATGATCAATCTCTAGACGCAGGGACATTAGTTCCGAACATTCATTATGTGCATCCTATCGAAGGTTCTAAGTTCACTCTGGGCGCAACAGTCCATTCCAATTTCGGTACTGACGTAGAGTTTGACGAGTCGTTTGAAGCGGATGAGTTTGGAGGCAAAACGGCGCTTTCCAGTATCAATGTTGGCTTCGCTGTGGCTTATGAGTTGTCTGAAAAAATCAATTTGGGCGCAGGGCTAGATGTTATTTACGGTGAGGGTGAAATATACCGCCAAAACTTGTTAAACGTAGATGCCGATGGCTTCGGTTTGGGGGCTAACGTTGGGGCGACCTACCAAGTCAATGAACATAACAAGTTTGGTATTACTTACCGTTACAGCCCCGATATTGAAGTGGAAGGTGACATTACCAGAGGCGGTGTCCCTGCCGACAAGATGAATGTTCCGTTACCAGACACTCTAGAGTTTTCCGGTTGGCACCAGCTCAACGAACAGTGGGCTTTTCACTATAGCCTGCAGTGGGTGAACTGGTCTGAATTTGATTCGCTAACATCTGAATCTTATGACGACTCAATTAAAGAGTATCAATGGAAAGACGCAGGACATGTTTCTGTCGGTGGTACGTACACCATGTCGAAAGACATCGTTCTACGAGCTGGCTACATGTACGACATTTCCCCAACTGACGAACTCACGTCGTTATCAATTCCTGATGTTAACCGTCATTGGCTAACGGTCGGAGGGACATATAACTTCACGGCTGCCAGTTCTGTGGATATTGGTGTCGGTTTTATCATCGGAGAATCACAAGATATTGACGAAAGCCTGACGACGATCCCAGAAACGAGTTCCAATATAACTGCTGATGTGACCGCCGATGCTCTCTTGCTCGGTGTTCAGTATCAGCATCGTTTTTAACTTTTACTTTGGAGTTCAGAACGTAAAAATTTAGGAATCATATAAAAATTGCAGGGCTCGACAGTGAGTTGAGCCCTTTTCTCATTATTAGCTGTTTTAGCATTATTTAAATAGCTGGAAGCTCATTAAGTAAGAAATAGCTGCTTAGAAAAACGTTTTAATTCAGACGAATTCAACGGTTATGGTTATTAAAAATGAAATTTACAAAGCTTAGTAAAACAATCTGTTTGGCACTGTTTGCCTTACATATCTCTCCATCGTTTGCCCAAAACTCAAACTTAATTCCTGTGACTATCGAAAAAGCTCACAAACAAGCATTCACTTCTTCAATCAACGAGGTTGGCAAAATCAGGGCAACGGATTCTGCTGCATTGACATTTAGTGCCTCCGACAAAATTCTCAACATCCATTTCAAAGATGGAGATTCAGTTAAAAAAGGCGAACTGATCGCTCAACTGGACAATACCAAAGCGAAAGCCGATTTAGACAAAGCAAGAAGCTCTCTAGCGTTAGCAAAGTCGAAATTAAAGCGAGTACAAGAATTACTAAAGAAACAGCCTGACTCTATGTCTCAACAAGATGTGGAAGAGCTGGGCGAACAGGCGAACCTAGCCGCAGCTGATTTCCGTCAGAAAGAAGCGCTGATGAATGACTATTTATTGGTAGCGCCATTTGATGGGCAGCTAACTAACTTCACTCACTCAGTGGGCAGTAAGATTGATAGCGCAACCGCGTTGGTCAGTTTGATCAAACTCGATCCTGTTGAAGTTCAATATTCCATTGGCCAGTCGGATTTAGGAAATGCAAAGCTGGGGCAGAATGTTTCCATCCAAGTTGATGCATTTGTCGATGAAGCATTTTCTGGTGTGGTGGATTACATTGCGCCGGCGGTGGACGAAAGCTCGGGCCGTGTAGAAGTTCACGCGCACGTGACTAACCCAGAGCATCGCTTAGTTCCGGGTATGTTTGCCAAAGTAAGTCAGATGACCAGCGAAGATTCAACGCAGATGGTGGTTTCTCAAAACTCCGTTCAAGCAAAAGATGCAGAGCGTTTTGTTTGGGTCGTGAATGGTGAAAAAATCGAGCAACGCATTGTCGAATTAGGCGTGAATACTAACGATGGTTACGTTGTTGTAGAGAAAGGCTTGAAACTTGGCGATAACGTCGTTGTGACGGGACAACAGAACCTTAAGAAAGCGTCGTTAGTTAAGGTCATGAACCCAAATGCTGAACAGAAAACTGTTGAGCTAATCACGGAACCGACAAGCAAAGATAACACTCAACAGACCGCTGAGCCTAAAGTAGAAAAGACCGTAACACAGGTGGACGAAGCACATCCAATTGAACCTTCGGTTGATTGGACGGAAGCATCGAAAGGTGTAGATGAAGCGATCAACGAAAACAGCGAGCAAGCAGAGACTAGCGCGACTGTTGAGGATTCATCAAGCGAAACTCAAAGCAAGGAAACTCACAGTAAGGAAACACTAAGCAAGGAAGCTGTAACGAAGGAGAATCTGAATGAAGCTTCCTGAGATTTGTATCAAGCACCCTGTGTTTGCGTCAGTTCTGAGCATCACCATTGTTTTGCTTGGGCTTTTGTCATTTCAAAAGCTCTCAATCCAATACTTTCCAGAACATAAAACACCGTCAGCAACGGTAACGGCTGCGATCAATGGCGCGAGCGCTGAGTTTATGTCGCGCAATGTGGCAGATAAGCTTATTACTGCTGCAACGGGCCTCGACAGCGTGAAAACCATGACGACGGACTGTCAGGAAGGCACGTGTAATCTAAAAATCATCTTTGAAGATGACATTAATGACGTCGAATACACCAGCTTGATGAACAACCTGCGCAGCAGCGTCGAAGCGATTGGTGATTTCCCACCGAGTATGACGGATAAGCCAACGGTCACGGATGATTCTTCTGACACCAGTATGCCGAGTAACATCATCACGTTTGTGAATACTGGCAAGATGTCTAAGCAAGACATGTACGACTACATTAGCCAGCAAGTCGTGCCTCAATTTAAGCACATCCAAGGTGTGGGTGGTATTTGGGGGCCGTATGGTGGCAGCGAAAAAGCGGTGCGTGTTTGGTTGCAACCGGATCGCATGATGGCGCTCAATATGAGTGCATCCGATGTTGTTGGAACATTGAGCTCATACAATGCAACGTTTACCGCCGGTACCATCAAGGGGCAGGTGCGAGATTTCTCCATCAACCCAGTCAACCAAGTAACCAGCGTTGATGATGTACGAGACTTAGTGGTTCGTGTTGATAACGGCAAGATCATTCGTATCGGTGATATTGCTGAAGTCAAAATGGGTGAGGAGAGCCTTACACCAAGTATTCTGCGTGTAGATGACAATCTAGCGATGTCGATTCAGGTGTTGCCACTGAAAAGTGAAAACCCAGTAACCGTTGCGAATAAAGTTAAGAAACAGATTGATGTGATTCAGCCTCAGTTGCCAGAAGGCATTGAGATGAAGATGGTCTACAACCAAGCGGATTTCATTAAAACCGCAATTGATGAGGGCTTCATGACTTTAGTTGAAGCGATTGTTCTGGTTTCAGCGGTTGTGGTTCTGTTCCTTGGCTCTTTTCGAGTTGCTTCAATTCCGATCATCACCATTCCTGTGTGCGTAATAGGCGTATTTGCTGTCATGCATTTACTTGGATTTAGCATCAACGTACTGACGATTCTCGCTATCATTCTCGCCATTGGTTTGGTGGTTGATGATGCGATTGTTGTGGCTGAAAACTGTTACCGTCATATCGAAGAAGGTGAAACGCCATTCAATGCTGCAATTAAAGGGTGTCGAGAGATTGTCTTCCCTGTGATTGCGATGACGCTGACTTTGGCGGTTGTTTACTTACCAATTGGCTTGATGGCAGGCCTAACTGCCGATCTATTCAGGCAGTTCGCGTTCACGCTTGCAGCAGCGGTGATCATTTCTGGATTTGTGGCGTTAACGCTCTCACCAATGATGAGTGCTTACTTAATGAAGCCAGTATCAACTCCGGCGAAGTGGTATCAAAAAGTTGATGCGAAACTGAATGTGCTATCGGATTTATACACCAAAGAGCTAGGTAAATGGTTTGATCGTAAGGCTCTGATGAGTGGTATTGCTTTAGTGCTGATCGCTTTATCGGCCTTAGCGGTTTGGAAAATGCCTCAAGTGTTGCTTCCAACCGAAGATACCGGTTTTGTTGAGGTGACGTCTACGCCACCAACAGGTGTTGGTCGTCAGTACCATCTAGATAACAACGAGCAACTGAACAGTGTGTTCAAAGGTAATAGTTTAGTAGAAGCGAACTTATCTTACATTGAAGGTACACCGACCAATCATGTTCTATTGAAACCATGGGGTGAACGTGACCAGTCAGCGGATGAATTGGTAAACGAGTTTATTGCTAAAGCACAAAGTTCGGTCTCTGCTTACGGCATGTCTTTCAAGGTTCGCTCAGCAGATAACTTGAACATCGCTACCAACATGACCCTTGAACTGACGACGGTTAACCGTGATACCACTGTGCTGTCTGAAACTGCGAGCGAAGTCGTTAAGGCGCTTGAGGATTACGAGGGTGTGACCAACATTAAGAACTCAATGTTGCGTGACCAATTACGTTATGATTTGTCGATTGATCGCAATGCGATTGTATTGTCTGGTGTTGATTACGGTAACGTAACCAATGCGTTATCGACGTTCCTTGGTTCTGTTAAAGCCGCAGATTTGCAAGCGGACGACGGTTATACATACCCAATTCAAGTTCAAGTAAACCGAAGTGATCTTGGTGATTTCAAGGTGCTTGATAAGTTGTATGTGGATTCACAGTCGGGGCAAAGGCTTCCTTTATCCCAGTTTGTATCAATCAAACAAGTGACATCGGAATCTAACTTCAAGACGTTCATGGGTAAAGACAGCGCTGAAATCACCGCGGACTTGATGCCCGGATATACGGCGAGCGACGTGAAGGCATATATTGATGAGACGGTACCAAGCCTGTTGAAACCTGCTCAGAGCTACGAGTTCAATGGCATCGTTAAAGATTTGGTTGATTCAACCGCGGGCGCACAAGTGCTGTTCGTATTGGCGTTGATTTTTATCTTCTTGATTTTGGCGGCGCAGTTTGAAAGCTTTGTCGACCCGATGATCATCTTGCTGACCGTTCCACTGTGTATTGTGGGCGCAATATTGACACTTTCGGTATTTGGCCAAAGCCTGAATATTTACTCGAAGATAGGATTGCTGACACTGGTTGGTCTCGTGACCAAACACGGTATTTTGCTGGTGGAGTTTGCTAACGAGAAACGCAAATCTGGCGCGAGTGCCAAAGAAGCTGCGATCAGCAGTGCACGTTCAAGGCTGCGTCCAATCTTGATGACCTCACTGACGATGATCCTCGGTTCATTGCCATTGGCACTGGCGGATGGCCCGGGTTCATTAGGTCGAATCAATATTGGTTTGGTATTAGTCGGAGGTTTGACTGCCGGAACCTTCTTCTCATTGTTCTTAGTGCCAGTGGCTTACGTTGGCATGGCGAATCTAAAACAGATGGACATACTGACTCGATTGAGAACGAAACCCGCATAACTCGCCATATAGATTGACCCGTCAATTGAAGTGAAAACTAAAACGCGCCCACCATGAACCATGGTAGGCGCGTTTTGTATTTATTATCTCAATTGCCTAGAACGGGGCAAAATTGTCATGTACCACTGTTGGTACTGTCCAGCGTTTATGCGCATCTATAGGCTCTAGTACCGAGTTGTGGTGTGGTATTTGTCCACGGTCGCCATACAACCACAATACCAAGTTCGAACGTTCACCACTTGTTATCGGCAGCGCCGCATGGGCAACGTTTCCTCGATGAATCATAGCGACACCGGGCGTGAATGTCGTTTCGTTCATCTTACCCGTAGCAGGGTCATAAAAGTTAAGTTCTGAGCCTGAAAACTCTTCATCTGGCATATTTACGTTAATGTTGAGAGTGACCGAAGACGCATCAGTATGCAGGCGTAAAGACGTATCTTTGTTCGCTTGATACTGAATCGAGAACCCAAAAGTTTGCGTGTCGTAACCCATGATTTCAGGGAACAATAAACGAGCAATAGGGCGCATGTAACTGTCGAGTAAATCTCGGTAAAACGTTTGGAAACTTGGCGCGGCTAGATAACCTTCAGAACGGCTGTCTAACATTGCTCCACCGCGGTTAAGCACTATGCCGTATGGTGGGCGCAGCGGGATTTGAGCATTCGAAACCGCTTCCAAGTAATCACGCAATTCAGCAAGACGTTCAGCATCAAAGAACTGGAACTTAAATACTCCAGGAGAGATTTCTTCGAGTAAGTCTTTTACCGCGATTTCTTTCGTTGGATCTTGCCAAGCTTCTCTAACAGCTTCACGCAGGCGGGCATCTAACAGTGAATCATCGAAATCCAATTGGCTGCCTTCCGCACTTGCTTCCCTTTCTTTCCAAGCTTCGCTGAACAAGCCCTTATTGTTGTCCCAAAACTGTTGTACAGAAGGAGCTCGTTGAAGCATCGCTTCTCGTGTCGGTAAATCGATGGCGCGTGCGCGCTCTAGTTGATTAGATAACATAATGTGTTCGCTCCTTTTGTTTGCTTGCAACCAATCTATTACACCAAGGTTTGTAGATAAACGGGGCGCTGGGCAAAACAGAATTAACGTTTTCTATATAATCAGCGTAAAGGAGGGGTTACTTTAAGAAGCTGTCAGTCCTTGCTTAGACGTGGTCATTGAACAATGAACGCAAGGTTTGCTTAGCGAGTTGCGATGTCGTGGGCGTATCAGTGATAAAACAGCGTATGGATGAGATAGCCACACGCCGTTTTCAAGTATCAGTAGTGATTCGAGACACAACTGGTGGAGTGACTTTCTATCTATGATCAATATTGATCTTCGAGAAGCTGACCGAGAATACTTGACCAGCAAACTCTCTTGATGGCTTTATTTGGGCGTAAAGACCGGCTTTAAAGTAGTACTCTTCCTCTAACCATGCTTTTGACAACGTAACCTTGTTGCCATCACGATCTTCTGTTTCTATGCCCCATGGTAAGAACTGTTCTGTTAATTCATTATTAATGAGTGTTGAAAGGTTAATACCTTGGTCATCAAGACGAATCGTGTAATCCCAATCCAGGTTTGCAGGTGCAACCCCTAGGTTGACACTGAATGGCTGACAGTCGCTACACATCTTGTTTCCTGGTAGAAATGAATCGTTCAGAACAACGCGTACCGGTTTTTTTTCACCATCCCACTGCAATTTGACCAGCGCTTGCTTAATGTCCTTGCCATGGATTTGGCCAAGAACCACTTTAGGGTCGCTGCCTGTTGCATCTTTATTCGGAAATTGGTCAACGCTTAATGTCGCTTTTAATTCGTGCGTTCCGGTTACTGCCCAGTTTTGCTCTTTAGTACTGCAACGATTTTCTGATTCAAAGTTGTAAAGCTCACGAAGCTCTGAGCGAACGTACTTTGTGTTTGGCGTTGTGGAAACTTGGCCGCCAAGATCTACAGTGAACTTGAGACGTTCTTTACTGTTAACCGATTCACGCGAAAACCAAGGGAGATGAGTGTCGTTGGTTAGATACTCTTTACCATTACACTCTTGTGGGATGAGCTCCGCTGCGCTAGTGCGGCCATTGTTATAGTAATCATCACCACTTACTGGAAGGGTAATCTTCCATTGCTCGATGTTCCAATTGCAATCGGTGCATGTTTTAAGCTCTGCTTGTTCGCTTTTAGCGTTGGCTTCACAGCCAGCGAGTAATAATCCACTAGAGATAAACGCAGCAATTTTGAGGTATTTTAAAGGTTGTTGATAGTTGAACATAAAAATGATTTGTAATACAAAAGGTGAGCGAACTTTATCGATAAACGATGAGTTTTTCATTGGATAAAGAGCGGTTTTACATTTTGTTGACAGAGCTTTGTGCTACCGATTCCAAAAGCACATCTCAATACAATTTTCCTAGTTATGGAACTAGAGATAGGGTCAATGAGGTTGGTTTTCGCATACGGATTAGTAATGACTTTCTGAACGATCACGCAAATCCTTTTGCATGTTCGATGGGGGAAGCGTTGTTTAGAAATCGTAGTTGAGATTCATTGAGCTATAGATTTCGGCGTTACTTTGGTCTGATGCGACAGTGGTGTTGTAGATGTATTCGGTATCAAAAGTTAGCGCCAAATTGCCCATTAAGATGTTCTTTAGATAGCCTTTAAGGTTGTAATTGGTGTTCTCTTCACCGTAAGCCATGTTAGCCGTTGCCCCCATAGAAAACGTTTCTGTTAGGATTAATGATCCATCAATATTGGCATTGACGATCAGTTCATAGTTCTCTTTGTTTGGAAACTCTTCATCAGAAGACTGTCGCTTACTGATTCGGTAACCCGGACCGGCAGATCCTTGGAGTTTGATTCTTTCTGTATCATAAAAGTGGCGACCCAACCCTGTAGCCGTTATGAATTGCTTACGATAAGTACCAAAGTGGTCGTGTTCAAAACGTGTTGTGGCGACCAAATAGGTGACTTCGTTCAAGTTATAGCTGATGCCATAGTTGGTGGTATAGCGATTGGTGCCGTCTTCGTCGTTTTCTGCATCGGTATAGTAGGTATCAAACTGAACTCGTTGGCCCCAGTTCTCTTTTTTGTATCCAACAGAGATTCCAGAATTGATCGACAAAGATGAGCTGGTGTTTTGTGAGTAGATAAAACCGAGCTTGGTCAGGGTCGTAAAAGGAGATTCTTCAGCTTCTTCTTTTAACTCAGAACCTTCGCTTAATACGACGTCGCCTTCGAGTACCACTTCTTCAACCTCTTCTCCAAATACGGGCATAGAGAACGCGATGAGAAATAAAGGCAGCTTTGCTCGGGATCGTGTGTATGAAACTGTATTGGTTAATGGGCGCGTTGTTTGTGGGATAGCGTGTGTCGACATAATGATTTGGTATATAAGGTGATTGAACACGACGAACGCAAGGCTAGTCGTGAAGAGTCGTCAATGATTGAATCGAAAATGCGCGTGAGTTATGACGCCATAGGCAAAGGCGAAAAAATCGTTTTTATCGCAGAGAATCCGCTACCTCGATGAGGATTGAAATCTTCAATGTAGACAAAGAATTCAAGTATCTCAGAGGGTTTATCGTCTTCGATTAACAAGAACTCAAGTAGTCCTTGTTCGACATGGCATGAAACGATGGTCTCGCTCGATTGATCTGCTGAAATCTGATCAACATTGATCAGGACGCTCGTCTCGGGTAACACATTGAAAGCATCTTGCGCGCACTTAAGAATACAGCTGCAGACATACTCTCGATATAAGGTATTGCTTTCCGAAAGAGACATCGTTTCAAGCTTCACTTCGCCTTGGCACAATACCTTTTTTTCTTTAGGGATCACGTTATGCTTATTGACCTGAATATTGACCTCCAGCAGGTGACCATTCTTATAGGTATTGAAGTTATGGTTAATCAGCTTAGTGTCGACTACCGCGGCGTTAATCGGGTTCTGTTGAGCTTCGGAAAGGGCTGATAGTTTTGCTTCACTATCGTTGTTTAAAATACCTTTCGATAATTGATTGCCCTTGGCCCAGTAGCTGTAGTTTTGAACCCAATGCACAAACTCTGTCTTGTATTGCTCGATGTCTTGTTCGGCGGCACGCTCTATATTGTTGGTGAGGGTATAGAGCTTCGACTTGTTTCCTAGCAGCATATCTAGCCAGTTAGGCTTGTACTCATCGAGTGCTTCCATTGCTTTGACTTTATGATCGAATCGAACCGTTGGCATTGTCGGTGCAGGTTCCATCGCAATCGACTCCCAATTCATTTTTGGGGTCGGAATGGTATGCACGGATTGGATTAAGTGGAGGTGCTGATTGAATAAGCTCACTTCACTTACAGCGTCCTCAAGTTGTTTGGTATTCATCTACATTCCTGTCGACTGTTGTTCTTGTAATTTGGCGCTTAGTTTATGGTCAAAGCGCGCGAACAGTATTTAAATGAATGTGAATGATCTTTCGTGAGGTTGCTTGATATTGATTTAGGAATATTTTGGAGAGAAAGTTGGGTTTACTATTGAGATAACAGCATAGAAACACAGAGAGCAAGGCGCTCTCTGTGTTGGTCATTTTGCTACTATCGAAACTTGCTGATGAGCATTATCTCTGGCGTCTTGCGACCAAAGTAAATCGGTAATCGTTAGACGTGAAGTAGTTGCGGCTGTATTCAAACACCGTGTTATTGGCGAGGTAACCGCGAGTACGTTTTTCAATGATAGGCTGAGCTGGGTCAATACCTAACTGTTTAGCAACGTCTTCAGGTGGAAGAATCGGCACCAGTTCTTGCTCACTTCGATCAATCACCATGCCTTTGGTGTTCTCAATAAAGTCGTATTTTGATGTCTGCATCACTTGATAGGTGAGATCTGGGAATAGGGCAACAGGTAACCAAGTTTCTTCAACCGTGATTGGATTGTTGTCTATGAAACGAACACGTTTTACGTAGAAAACCAATTCGCCTTCTTTGATATCTAAATGTTCAGACATCGCCAAAGAACACGGCTTCATTTCAAAGGCCAGAACTTCACTGTGTGTAACCACATCCAAATGCGCCCACTTTTCTTGAAAGCTCGACTGTTTGTAGATGTCGTAATTGATCTTGTTCTCTTTGACGTAAGTGCCGCTGCCTTGAACGCTTTCAAGCTCATCGTTTTCGATCAGTAGTTTCAGCGCTTGTCTAACCGTTACACGACTGACCGAGAATACTTCACGCAATTGCGCTTCTGTTGGGAGTGCTTCTCCAACTTTATATTCTCCAGAACTGATCTTTTCTCTTATTGCATCGGCGATTTGGCGATACATAGGGAGTCTTGCCATTTTTGCCTCATTTGTGCGCTAGGACAACTAGACTTTGATTAAGAACCTGTACCTTAAATACGTAAATTTGCTCTATATAAGCCTTGCTTTAAAGGTTAGTGTGAGCATCGTATCGGCGTTTTGTGGTACATATAATACAAATTAAACGATACATAACAAGCTTTCTTAAAGGATTTACCAATACGATTTAAATACAAATTAAATACAAATATGTATTGGTGAGATCGTGATCACGGATTAAATGTCTTGAAGTTGTATTATTCTTCTCGTCGGCAGGGACGACTGTCGTACTAATCCGTGACTATGGGACAAAGGTTATGAAACTTACTACTCTAACGAATAAGTCGCTCGTAAATCTGCAAACTACGTTTAGCAGTCGAGAAGAAGCGATTTACGCACTTGCTGACCAACTGGATCAGCAAGGCAAACTGCATAACAAGCAAGAGTATCTTGATGCAGTATTTGCTCGTGAAGAGCAAGGCCCGACAGCGCTTGGTGAAGGCCTAGCAGTACCGCATGGCAAGACTGACGCGGTTAAAGAAGCTGGCTTCGCTGTAGCAACGCTTAAAGAAGACATGAAATGGAAAGGCTTGGATGAAGACGAAGATGTAAATCTTATCTTCCTAATTGCGATTCCAAATGCAGAAGCGGGTTCTACCCACATGCATCTGCTCACTGCATTGACAACTACATTGGTTGATGACGATGTTCGCGAAGCGGTATTAAAAGCGACAACCGCTGAAGAAATCTTTGCGCTTCTTGATGGCGACAATCAACAAGAAGAAAAACAAGACAACTTAGATACAAATGCGCCGACAATTGTATGTGTTACTGCTTGCCCTGCTGGCATTGCTCATACCTATATGGCGGCAGAATATCTTGAAAAGGCGGGCAAAAAGCTTGGCTATAACGTGCATGTTGAAAAACAGGGCGCAAACGGTATTGAAGATCGCTTAACGGCTGAGCAATTAAACAATGCAGTGGCTTGTGTATTTGCTGCTGAAGTTGCGATTAAAGAATCTGAGCGCTTTAACGGCATTCCTCGTGTAGAAACGCCAGTTGCAGAACCGATTAAACACGGTGAACGCATTTTAAACGAAGCGATCGAAGAGTCGAAAAAAGGCAACGGTGCAGAGCGTAAAGTAGCTACTGATGATAAACCGAAGAAACTGCCGTTGAAAACTGAGCTTAAACAAGCACTGCTTTCTGGTATTTCTTACGCGGTTCCTCTTATCGTTGCTGGTGGTACTGTTCTTGCGGTTGCTGTTCTTATCGCGCAAATTTTTGACCTGCAAGAGCTCTACGCAACAAAAGATTCTTGGCTATGGATGTATCGCAAACTAGGTGGCGGCCTACTGGGTACATTGATGGTGCCAGTACTGGCAGCTTACACAGCTTACTCATTAGCAGATAAACCGGCACTTGGTCCTGGTTTTGCCGCAGGTATTGCAGCAAACATCATTGGCTCTGGTTTCCTAGGCGGTGTTGTTGGTGGTTTGATTGCTGGTTACGTGATGCGTTGGGTAAAAGAGCATGTTCGCTTAGGCCCTGCGTTTAACGGCTTCCTCACTTTCTACCTTTACCCTGTAATCGGTACTTTGGTGGCAGGTAGCTTGATGCTATTTGTTATAGGTAAACCTGTAGCGTTCCTAAACCAAGGTCTAACGGACTGGTTGAACGGTATGTCAGGCACCAATGCGCTGTTATTGGGTGCGATTCTTGGTCTGTTTGTATCATTCGATTTAGGTGGTCCGGTAAACAAAGCCGCTTACGCATTCTGTTTAGGTGCAATGGCGAACGGTGTTTATGGCCCATACGCAATCTTTGGTTCAGTAAAAATGGTATCAGCGTTCACCGTAACGGCTTCAACCATGATCGCTCCACGCCTATTTAAAGACTTTGAGATTGAAACCGGTAAATCTACATGGCTACTTGGCCTAGCGGGTATTACCGAAGGTGCGATCCCAATGGCGATTGAAGATCCAATCCGTGTAATCGGCTCATTCTTACTAGGATCAGTGGTTACAGGTGCGATGGTTGGTGCGGCAGGTATTGGTCTATCGACTCCGGGTGCAGGTATCTTCTCTATCTTCTTGTTACACGATTCAGGTTTGGGCGCATTCTCTGCTGCTGCAATCTGGTTCGGTGCTGCGATTGTCGGCACAGTGATTTCAACTGTTACTCTTCTGATGTGGCGTGGTCATGCTGTAAAAAAGGGTAAGTTTGAAGCAAGTACTGCAACACAGAACTAACTGAATTTTGAGCTCACTTATAGCTCGTAAGTAAAAACACCATATAAAAAATAACGAACAACTTGGCTGTCCTAAATACCTGTGCTCCTAACGGTTTTATTCACACAGATTCTGGGCGTGGTTTTCTGCACCCTAAATTTAGTGGCAGCCAATTTCAACCCCTTGAAAAACTTTAATTTAGTCGTATTTGAGTGCGAATTTTAGATTTACTCGAAACGACACATTTAGGTAAATGATTATGACTACATCACGCGTACATATTACTCCACACATGCACTGGGATCGTGAATGGTATTTCACAACAGAAGAGTCTCGTATTCTTCTAGTGAACAACATGGAAGAAATCATGAACCGCCTGGAGAGTGATCCAGAATACAAATACTACGTTCTAGATGGTCAAACAGCCGTTCTAGAAGATTACTTCGCAATCAAACCAGAGAACACAGAACGCGTAAGAGCATTGGTTGAAGCGGGCAAGCTAATTATTGGCCCTTGGTATTCTCAAACCGACACAATGCAAGTTTCTGGTGAGTCGATTGTGCGTAACATGATGTATGGCATTCGTGACTGTATGAAATTTGGCGATGCAATGAAGATCGGTTACCTACCAGATTCATTCAGCATGAGCTCACAGCTGCCGATGATCTACAACGGTTTCGACATCACGCGTGCAATGTTCTGGCGTGGTTGTTCAGAGCGTCATGGCACGAATAAAACAGAATTCTTATGGCAGTCTAATGACGGCAGTGAAGTGACTGCACAAGTGCTTCCACTGGGTTACGCGATTGGTAAATACCTTCCGCAAGATGAAGAAGGTCTACGCGCTCGTTTAGATAAGTACTTCCCAGTGCTAGAAAAACCATCGGTAACGAAAGACATCCTATTACCGAACGGCCACGATCAAATGCCGATTCAGAAAGACATCTTTGAAGTAATGGACAAACTTCGCGAAATCTACCCAGATCGCGAATTCTCAATGAGTCGCTTTGAAGAAGTGTTCGAAAAAGTAGAAGCGGCACGCGACCAACTCGACACAATCAAAGGCGAATTCAACGACGGCAAATACATGCGTGTTCACCGTACGATTTCTTCTACTCGTATGGACATCAAACTGATCCACGCTGAAATCGAAAACAAGATTGTAAATATCTTAGAACCGCTAGCATCTATCGCTTGGACATTAGGCTTTGAATACCACCACGGTTTGATTGAGAAAATGTGGAAAGAGAGCATGAAGAACCACGCTCATGACTCGATTGGCTGCTGCTGTTCTGACAAGGTTCACGCTGAGATCCTTAACCGTTACATCCTTGCGGACGACATGGCGACCAACCTGATTCATTTCTACAAGCGTAAGATTGTTGACCACATGCCGGATCGCGAAGGTTGCGACAAACTGGCGATGTTTAACCTTTCTCCATACGAGCGTGAAGAAGTGGTGAACACAACCATTACTATCCGTGCTCAAGAATTCTCAATCTTTGATGAAAACGAAAACCCAGTTGAGTACTTCATCCAAGACAAGCGCCAAATTGACCCGGGTAAAGTAGACCGCCAAATCGTTCACTACGGTAACTACGACCCGTTCATGGAGTTTGATATTCAAATCAAACGTAGTGTTCCAGCAATGGGCTTCACCACGTTACACATCCAAGGTAACGAGAAGGGTGCAGTAAAAGTTGCAGAACAAAAAGACTACTTACTAGAGAACGAGTACTACCGAATCAATGTAAACGACAACGGTACTCTGACTATTTTCGATAAAGAGACAGAGCAAGTATTCGACCAAGTCCTTCGTTTAGAAGACGGTTCTGATGACGGCGATGAGTACGATTACTCTCCATCTCGTCAAGAGTGGTTACTGTACTCAGATGAATTCCCAGTCGAAACATCGATTGATCACCAAGGCTTCCAATCGGTAGCGAACATCGCTTTCCGAATGAACGTACCTGCAAACCTTGCAGAGCGTGAAGAACGCACGGGTCAAAACGGATTCGTTGAAGCGCAATGCCAAGTGGTATTGAAGCAAGGTTCTCGCCGCATTGAAGTACGTATGGAACTAGACAACCAAGCCGACGACCACCGTGTACGTGTCTTAGTACCAACGCCATTCGTTTCTGAAACTGTGGTTGCGGATAACCAGTTCGGTTGTATTACTCGACCAACCAATGACCCAGCAATGGCGGTTTGGGAAGAAGAGAAGTGGAAAGAAGCACCGGTTCCGGTTTACCAACTGATGAACTTCGCTGCGTTAGAAAACGGTAACGCGGGCATGGCAATCATGTCGAATGGTCTACGTGAATTTGAAGTGATTGCATCTCAAGGTGACGAAAACCGAGATACCTTCGCATTGACACTATTCCGTGGTATCGGCGTGTTGGGTAAAGAAGAGCTATTGCTTCGTCCGGGCCGTCCATCAGGAATCAAGATCCCGACACCAGATTCACAAGTGCGCGGCAAGTTAGTGTGTGAATTCACGTTGTGCGGTTTCTCTGGTAACCATATTGACGCGAACATCATGGCGCAAGCACGTGACAATGTCACTCAAATCGAATGCTACAACAAGATCCCTTACAACGCGATGAAGCTAAACGTGGGTGAGCAGAACCTACCTATGAGTTTTAGCCTTCTGTCTAAGCAACAATCAGGCGCTGTGCTGAGTGTGCTGAAGAAAGCGGAAGATGAAGATGCGTTGATCATGCGTGTCTACAACCCGGCAGAAACAGGCTCTGTGTCAGATTCAATCTCCTTCACTCAAACCGTTTCAAGCTGGAAAGAGACAAGCATGGACGAGCGAGTACGCGAAGGTGATGTAGCAACAGAAACCTTTGGTGACTTGTCTTTTGGCGACTTATCTTTTGGTGAATTGGCATCTTGCCAAGCAAAAACATTCCAAATCAAATTCTAATTTCAATTACCCGCTCACCTTGGTGGGCGGGAATGGTGAACGACAATGAAAATTGTAATTGCCCCAGATTCGTTTAAAGAGTCACTCGACGCTCATCAAGTTGCGTCTTGTATTGAGCATGGATTTGCTGACGTTTTTCCTCACGCAGAGTTTGTGAAAATGCCGCTCGCCGATGGCGGAGAAGGCACGGTAGACGTGTTGCTAGAGGCTCTCAATGGTAAGAAAAAACGACTGCAAACGACGGATCCAATTGGACGTGAATGTACGGCTTATTGGGCATCCTTAGAGCAGGCTGTTGATGGAAAAAAGGTAAAAACTGCTTTGGTTGAGTTTGCCCAAGCATCGGGCTTAGATCGATTAACCGTAGAAGAAAGATCACCTCTCACAGCATCATCTTACGGCACAGGGTTGCTGATCAAAGATGCGTTAGATAAAGGCGTGGAACAGATCATCATTGGTCTGGGCGGTAGTGCCACCAATGACGCGGGTGCTGGCATTTTACAAGCGTTGGGAGGCAAGTTATTCGACAAGCAAGGCAACGAGCTATCTGGTGGCGGAGCCGAGTTAAGCCAGTTAGCAAGCATCAATCTTGATGGACTACACCCTAGATGCAAAGAAGTGACGTTCGTGGTCGCGTGTGATGTGAATAATCCACTGTGTGGCGAAAGCGGAGCCAGTGCCGTATTTGGCCCTCAAAAAGGGGCTTCACAAGCTCAAGTTGAACAACTTGATACTGCGATCGGTCACTTTGCCGATACCGCTCAAGCACATACGGGTACTAATCATCGCGACACAGCTGGTTTTGGTGCGGCTGGTGGTACACCTCTTGGGTTAAGTCTTGCATTCAATATCCAAATTAAAGCGGGTATTGAGATGGTATTAGATGCTTTGGATGCAGATAAGGTTCTTGAAGGTGCTTCACTGGTCGTGACCGGAGAGGGGCAGATGGACAACCAAACCCTGCAAGGTAAAACACCTTTCGGTATTGCTCAGAGAGCCCAACAGCTGAATATTCCAACCATTGGAATTGCGGGCTCTTTGGGGCAAGACGTTGAAAAACTTTACGGCTCAATGTCTAGCTTATTTGGAACCGTACGTTCACCTCAGTCTTTAGACCAAGTTTTATCAGAAGCGAATCAAAACCTGACTCGCACTGCCCGTAATATCGCCGCCACGCTCAAGCTTGGCAGCCAGATTTTTAATGAGAAGTAATTATGTCTCTATTTAAACTCGATAACGTTATTCAAAATTACGCATGGGGAAGCAAAGACTCCATCAACCAACTTTTTGGTATTGTGAACCCAAACCAAGAACCTCAAGCAGAAATTTGGATGGGTGCTCATCCTAATGGTTGCTCAAAAGTAGGCGATACCGGTGAGCCGCTTTCTCACATGATTGATGAAAATAGAATCGATGTCTTAGGCGGGTACACGGCGGCACGTTTTGGTGAATTACCTTTCCTGTTTAAGGTGTTGGCCGCTGAAACTCCGTTGTCGATTCAGGTTCATCCGAATAAGCGAAAATCTGAATTAGGTTTTGAGCGAGAGAATGCACTTGGCATCCCTTTGAATGCGTCTAATCGTAACTACAAAGATCCAAACCATAAGCCTGAGTTGGTTTATGCGTTGACCTTTTACAAAGCGATGAATGGCTTTCGTCCAATCGACGATATTATTGCCTTGTTCGAAGAAGCGGATATTCCTTCGTTAGCGATTGAGCTTAATGTACTTAAAGCCAATGCCGACAGTGATTCTTTGAAGTCTTTCTTTAGCGCCATTATGTCTCTTGAAGGTGACCGTAAAGCGTCTGCGCTTAATGAGCTTTATGCTGCACATGCGCGACCAGCTAAAACGGTCATGGGACGTGAAGCTCTGCAATACAGCATTGAATTCAAACAGCATTATCCGGGTGATATTGGTTTGTTTGCACCATTGATGCTTAACACAGTTGAACTGGCGCCGGGTGAAGCGATGTTCCTATTCGCAGAAACCCCACATGCTTATGTTCAAGGTACGGGTTTAGAGATTATGGCAAACTCAGACAATGTGCTTCGTGCCGGTCTCACCCCCAAGTACATAGACGTTCCTGAGCTTATCGATAACACGATCTTTGAGCCGATTAAGCCAGAAGATATTCGCCTTAAGCCTGTATTGAAAGAGGGCAAGATGAGCTATCCGATTCCTGTGGATGACTTTGGCTTTGATATCTTGTCTGCGACTGATGAGAGCAAGTCACAGTATTTACGTAGCGCGGAGATCTTGTTCTGTGTGGAAGGAGAGGCGACCGTCACCTCAGAAGGACGGTCAGTTTCTCTTAAGCCCGGAGAATCGGTCTTTGTAAGTAGTAATTCAAGTGTTTACCAATATCAAGGGAATGGCATTTTGGCTCGTGCTTTTAACTAGTGCCCCCGTGCTAGCGATCAGCAAAAGAAATGTCAGAGTGCCACTGTAAAGTGGTACTCAATATTGGATTGATGGTTGTTATACCAATCACAGTAAGTAAGTGATCAGAAATAGCGCAGGAAAAAGACTTGAGAACAAGGCTGCTCATTTCGACAAGAAGTTTCGATAAGTAGTTATTCTACAATCAAAAATTCTAACGCAGTTATCAAGTTTTTGAACCAGCTAGGCTGACAGTTATTTACTACGATTGGTATTATCTATCTGTCTTTGACAGTCATGATTATTGACCATACCCGCTACTCTGGCGGGTTTTTTCATTATTGGAATGAGCAGATATAAGCTTGTAGAAACGAAAAACCCTGCGTTGAGATCAGGGCTTTTATTGAATCAGTACTGAGTGACTGGTTAGGCAATGTGCGTCATTTTATTAAGCACAAAGGTTTCGATACAGTCTTCAGTCGCAGCCATGTACTCAGCGATGTGTTGGCTCGCTAAGTGTTTCTCTAGGTGAGCTTCAGACTCCCAGTTCTCATGAAAAACGAAGTGAGCAGGGTTACTGTTATCTTGGTGTAAGTCGTAGTTTATACAACCGTCTTCAACACGGGTTCTATCGATCAATTTAATCATCTCTGATTTAACTAACTCAATCTTATCTTCTTTAGAGACGATTGTTGCAATAATAGTCAGTTTGCTCATTTTCAATTCCTTAGGTCTAAACTCAGTAAGTTAAAGTAATATAAGTATAAATTCAGATTGAAGAAAGAGTTCTGGAATCCAATAACTATGGTTCTTGAAGCCCATAATTTAGACTTGAGAGTATTTGGCTAATGGCAAATAGGTTACGCTCATAAAAAAGCCCTCATAGTAATATGAGGGCTTCAAATAAGAGTTAAGCAGTGTCGTTACTGGTGCATTAAGCGGACTATCCTGCCTTAAGTATATTGTTCTATCTTAAGCATACTGTTCCACTGTCATTGCCCAATTTTTTTTCTGTTGCTCAAAATTCATTTTGATTTGTTGGTAACGAACTTTAAGTAGAGAGTGTTCGTACTTCTTCACAACATCTTCGCGTTTGCTTTCAAGTAGCTGCTTTTTGACTTCGTAATACTCGTTCATGTTTGATACTAGAGCATCGAATTCTTGTTGAAGTTTGTCCGCGATTTGCTGCTTGTCGGCACGATGCATGATCTTTTGCTGCGTGCGTTTAAGTAACATTGATGCTTCTGCTTTTTCGATACGAGCTTGAGGGGTTTTCTTAAGCTTGCTTGCCAATCCCATCAAAGAAGCACTCTTGATCAACCATTTTGTAGGATCGTATTGCCACCAGTAGATGCCGTTGCGGTAATCGTTCTCAAAGATGTGGTGGAAGTTGTGGTAGCCTTCGCCAAAAGTTAGAACCGCTAACACACCGTTATCACGGGCCGTGTTTTTGTCGGTAAAAGGTTGGCTACCCCAGATGTGAGCAAGAGAGTTAATGAAGAATGTCGTGTGATGGTTAAGCACCAAACGAACAGCACCTACGATTAACAACATGCCAAGTACGTCACCGTAAATAACACCTAAAGCGATAGGAACACCGAAGTTCATTAGCAATGCCAACAGAACATAGTGCTTGTGCTGCCACATAACAATTTTGTCTTTCTTTAAATCTCGACAATTCTCATAATTTTCATACATCGAGGTGCTGTAGTTACGAATCATCCAACCAATGTGCGAGTACCAAAAGCCGCGTTTTGCAGAGTACGGGTCTTTGTCATTGTTATCCACGTGCTTATGATGCACACGGTGATCAGAAGACCAGTGTAACGCGCTGTTCTGCAGGGCAAATGCGCCACCTAATGCAAATAAAAATCTTAGGCTCGAATGCGCTTCAAACGCTTTATGAGACCATAAGCGGTGATAACCCGTTGTGATTGAAAGGTTACAGAACGTAAAACAGATTGCTAGCCATATCCAGTGCTCCATACCATAGCCAAAAAAGTAGCCATAAACGGGAGCCGCAACAACAGCAAGCAGCATACTAAAAGAGAATACAAAAATATTGAGCCAGATTAATGGCGGCTTTTTTGTAGATTGTTTGTCGGCACTATTCATTAGCAAATTTCCATTGAGCTTACATCTGTGCGCTAGAATATCAGCGTACACGTGTAAGTCAATATTGAAAGTGTAAACGTGTATTAGTATGTTTTGCTTAAATATTGTATAAAGGTAGTGTGAAATGTAGTAGCAAGTCATAAATGGAAGTACTAAGGGCTAATAAATGGAAATTAAGGTAGCTGAATATAAAGATTATGAGCGGATTGCCCAATTACACGCGGATAGCTGGAAGCTATATTATCGTGGCATTCTTGCTGATGATTACTTAGAAAATGATGTTTTGGAGGACAGATCTGTTATTTGGCAGACTCGTTTGATTAACCCTCCTTTTAACCAACATGTTTTATTGCTTGAAGAGGGCGGTTTACTGGTTGGTTTCGTCTGCGCGTTTGGTAATCACAACTTTGAGCGTGGCACGTTCATCGATGCGTTACATGTAGATAATGCCTATCGCGGTCGTGGTGTTGGTAAGCGTTTATTGTCTGAATTATCGAAGTGGTTGCAGCAATACTATTCGGATTCAGGTCTGTACCTAGAGGTGATGTCTGAAAATCACCAAGCGATTGCTTTTTATCAAGCGATTGGTGGTAAAGAAGAGCTAGAGCAAGTTTGGAATGCACCATGTGGAAGTCAAGTTAATGAGAAGGTGATTTCTTGGAGCTCTCCCGTTGAACTTGAACAGAAAACAGCAAGCATTGTGTATTCTTAGTCACTTCAAGTTGAATAATGGTTCCTTGCTCAACAGCGACCTCTTACTAAAGTTGCTTTAAAGCAGAAGAACAAACTAAAAAGCCCCGAGCATTAAATTGTTCGGGGCTTTTTTGATTAGAGTAGACGCTTCAATTATTTGGCGTTTAGTCGCACCATGTAATTTTTTTCATAAAACGAAGAGAGATTAACGCTTGTTCTTCAAGTAACGTTTACGACGCTCTTCTTTTTTCTTAATCTGTTGTTCGGCTTTCAGCGCAGCCGCTTCTTCAACTTCGATCAACTCTTGTGTGATCATTTCTGGTAGCTCTAACGTTACTTTACCTAAAGTACCATTACGCAGTTCATGAAGTAGGATTTCAGAACATTTGTGAATGTCTATATGACCACCAGCACGAAGTGCGCCACGCTTACGACCAATCGCTTCCATCAATTCGATGTCTGACTCTGGCAGCTCTTCAATTTGGTAGCGTTCTTGCAAAAGGTTAGGGTATTGCTTTGCAAGGTACTCGACTGTGTAGAATGCCACTTCATCGTATTCCATTGCCGTATCTTTTACAGCGCCTGTTGCAGCCAAGCGGAAGCCACTGTGTGGGTTTTCTACTTTAGGCCATAGGATTCCAGGAGTATCTGAAAGGATCACGCCATTTTGTAGATTGATACGTTGTTGACGACGAGTTACCGCAGGTTGGTTACCAGTAACCGCGATCGTACGTCCCGCTAAACAGTTGATGATGGTCGATTTACCCACGTTCGGGATGCCCATGATCATTGTACGAATGTTCTTACCCATCTGTTCACGGTGCGGTGCTAACTTACGCACGAGCTCCATAACGTGGTTCACTTCTTCTTTAGCGCTAGTAGTAATCGCAATCGCTTTAACGCCTTGCTCTTTCTCGAAGTGCTCAATCCAACGCTCAGTAAGCTCAGGATCCGCAAGATCGCGCTTGTTCAACACTTTTACACAAGGCTTATCGCCGCGCAGTGAAGAGATCATTGGGTTTTCACTACTGAACGGGATACGAGCGTCCAGTACTTCGATGATCACATCAACCTGTGGGATAACTTCTTCGATTTCTTTACGGGCTTTATGCATGTGACCCGGAAACCATTGAATAGACATAGAGATAAACCTTGATAAATATATTTGCTGCACATTGTAAGGGTTGGATGATACGTGTAAAGGTATATCTCTCCCGACCTTCAATGAGCTCAGTGAGTTTGCTTGAAGTATAGGCGACTTAGTGATGTTTATTTAACTTAGACTGATCTAATGAAGGTGAAATCCATTACTGTTGTGAAGCATAAAAAGCCGCAATATCTTTCAAGTCTTGATCATTGAGTTTACTCAGTTGTGTTTGCATCATCTCAGCGTAAGCGCCTTGTCTATCACCGTTTTGGTAAGCTTTCATTTTGTTATAGAGGTAAGTTGAATCTTGGCCAGAAAGTTTTGGGTAAGCAGTGTTACTTGTTTCACCCGTGGGGTTATGACAGAAAATGCAACTTGGTGACTTCATTTTACCCAGTTCAGGATCGCCAAAATTAGAGGCATGAAGGCTAGGGGAAAGAGTGAGTAATAGTAAAGTGAAGGAACGGTAAGTCATGCTTTTGCTCCGGTAAAAACATAACAATAAAGCTTACCCTAAGGGGAAGCTCAAGTCCGAATTGCTTTAGATGCTTTAGATGCTTTAGATGCTTTAGATGCTTTAGATGCTTTAGATGCTATATGCTTTAGATATTTTAGAAGCTAATAGTGTTGACAGTTACAACTGACTTCGTTCTGTTAGGCGAGTAGAGGGCTTAAGAAGTGATGTTTTGTGATTTCAAAAATTCTATTCGTACCTTAGAGGGCAGAATGTAATTAAGTCACTGGTGATATGATTTAAACTTCGTTGTTCAGTCTAACTGTGATTTTATGACGGAGGGGGATAATAGAAGATCACCTTTTCAAGGGCCTAAATTATAATACGATCTGTTGTAAAAATAACTGCAATCCAGTGTCTCTATATTTGTGACTCAAATATTAACTACATGCCTGGTTGTATAATAGTCTCTAAACTATTGATGAAATTTGCTTTTCTTATTGCTTCTTTTCGGTTGGTTACGTTTATTTTTTTATATATATTATATACATGCGTTTTTACTGTACTTTCTGAAATAAATAGTTCACTTGATATCTCTAAATTTGTATCTCCTCTGATAACTCGTTTAAATATTTGAGCTTCTCTTTTTGTAAGGGTAGATAATATTACCTGTGACTTGAATGTTTGGGAGCGCGCATTGGATAAAATATGCGACATTAACTTCCTCGGTAACCATAGGTCGTCATCACAAACCGTTTTCAAGCAACGTGTAAGGTGTTCTACAGGAGCATCTTGATAGATTATGCCCTTTATATTAAACATGTTGAATAGTTGCATTACGGTAATACTCTGTCCGGTAATATCAGAGGGAACGTCATAGATTACCCATTTGTTGGACTCTACTTTTGATAAGGTGATGTAAACATCTTTGATGTCAGCTAAGAGTAAGTAACTAATGAGAATGACATCAAACGTCTTGCGATGATTCGAACGTTCAATACCTGAAATACATTCGCGACTAAAACAAAAGTCACTGTATTTCTCTATTTCTCGTTGAATAAACTGGTTATTTATACCGTTATCGCCAATTAGGAGCATGTGCTTTAAATTATTTTTACTGTTATGCATACTTTACTCCGAAACTGACAAATCGTGTTGTGATTATATGATACTGGGTTTTATATAATTGCGTTGCATATCTCAGGATTTATATAATTACATATTTAAGGCTGCTGTGAAAGGAGGGGTTCTATAGAAATTTGTAATGTATCGTCATATATTCCTCCCGGTTTGTTCTCTGTTTCCCCAATTACAAAACTCAAAGGAATAGGTTGACCGATCGTAGCCGAAATACGCTGAATTTTTGCATCAAGTTGACCGAGGTTTACTCTATCGTTATCTAGGGAAAGTTGGTATGGAATATCCCATTTTGTCTCATCAGATTCATGACGTAGCATCCCTTGATGGGATGATTCCAATACGATGGTATACGCTGTATTACTTTGCACCCATAGGTTCGGTGCAGAACGAATAATCTTGTTTGAATATAATGTTCCTAGATCAAGGTCATAATGCTGTTGAGTTAACCCATAAAAGTGAACTTTTGCAGCTGGTGGCACGGTAACAGATACTGGGAGTGAGCTAGGGCTAATCTCTATTTGTTGGTTGTCTGAGGTATAAGAGGGCGACACTTCTAAAAGCCCCCGGTAGGTTCCTGACGCTAGCCACTGTTTGCTTGGGAAACGCATTTGTATGGTTGTCGAAGGTTGACTGTCGGTTAATGATAAATGCCACTGATTCGCGATTGGCACACCCACTTGTCCACTCCACTCGAAGTTGAGCTTGTCTTGGTTTAACCCTTTTAACGTCCGACTGGTATCGTTAAGTTGTAAAACCAAACTCAATTTACAGGCTTCTCCAACTATATTTGCATCGATCCTATAAGTATTAATTGTTGCGTAAGTACCTGTGTTGAACACGTCGTATTGCGACTGGGATGAGACGGGTTGAATCGTCAATGCACTAGCTTCACATGCTAATACAGAGGATACAGAATTTATGGCGATGAGGAACCATCCACCCCACCGAAGTTGTTTAATCCACATACACATCTCCTAGTCTGATCAAGTTGTCACTGCGCTCGCTGAGAGTAATGACGGCTGACTCTTGTCCTTTAGTGTCAAGAATCAGTTGATATTTCCCTGGCTTTAACCCAGATATCGCAAATATGCCACTCCGATTGGTAAAGAAGTCAATCGGTAACTGTTTAGCTTCACCAAGGTAATGTGCTACACCAGCGACAAGTGAAATTGGATTGTTACTTTGACGGTCGTATAGCTTACCAATCACGGTTAAGACAGCATCGGAACCAATTTGTAGTTGGAAGCCCCGCTTGTAATCAGGCTTAACCCAAAAAGCACCATCCCCCAAATCATATCCCGGTGGTAAGTTATCGACCTCATAACCGATGACTTGGCTATTATAAGCAACAAGATCAGGGACCATGGCACTGGCATCTCCGTTAAGGTAAACGCGTGCGTACTCTCCATCTTTTGTTGGGTCTAATGCCACATCATTCTCTGCGAGGCTTTCGTGCTTGCTGACAATAGCGAATGCTTCTCGGACTGGTCTGCCGATCGTTACCGATGAACCTGCAAACGCAAGTGCACTGCTGATGGTCACGTCGGTACTGTGGTTTCTTGTGTCACCACTAATGTCGTCAAGTCGCGAGGCATGGGTGGCACTCAATTCGTAACGGTTTGCTGTATAGTTAATACCAGCGTCCATATCGGCGTCCGTTTCTTCATTCGTAATGACACTCGCAAAGCCTGATATCCCTCCGGTGTTACCTATATTATTTTGATAGCTGTAATCTAAGGCGGCTTCTCTTAGCTCTGTACTGTAACGACCGACGACACGAGTTTGTCGGCTAAGAGGCCAGCTTATGGTGAGCGTAGTGCTGATGTCATCGTCTTTACTGGCGTGATCTTGATAGCTAACACGGGCACTCCAAGTCGCGTGAGTATCAAACAATCCGTCCGATAAACTCGGGCTAATTAGCCAATAGTCGTTCTCTTTGTCTATTCCTGAACGGTAATTGACTGTCATGGCGGCACGTAATGATCGACTTAGATAAATCGAACCGAATGCAGAAGCATAATGAGTGGTTAAGTTGATGTCTTTATCGGAGGCGTCAAACCCAGCAACACCAGTAAAATTGTTGCTCAGATACTCATAACTCACACTCAGTTGTGGAGCCAGTGTATTCTTACTGGAAAATTCCGCATCGAATGCAAATTTGTAAGCATCGCCGTTTCCTAATACAGGATGTTCGCTACGTGAAGCATTGAGTTCAGTGACTCCCCATCTAGAAGCGAGGAGTGCGGTAGTACCATATTGGTATAAATCTTCACGGGTTTGAAAGTTGGTACCTAACGTTAACCAAGGGTTAATACCCACATCAACATAACCATGGAAAATACGCTCATCGGTTAGGTATTCTAATTGTCCATTTTGGAGTTCAGAGGGCGCTCCGTACATAATGCTATATTCAAACTCACCGCTATTGAGTAAGTCGTTACCCGTCGCAATAGAAAACTCGATACGCTCTTCATTCCCAGAACGATCGGTAATGACGAGTACAATATCGTTACTACCTTGCGCAAGAGGTATATCACTCAGGTTGTAGCTACCAGCGCCTAAAGTTAATCGTTGGACTGCAATCCCATCTATATAGACATCGACATTCGAGGCTCTTTGAAGTGTGAATGATTGATTGGCTCGTGGTCGTGCATTTCTGGTTGGAATCAGTGTGAAATCTCGAGTTAAGCCAATACCAAGTATGTCGGTGCTGTCCTGAAAAGATTGGCCACTGTTGTACATATCGCCGAGCACAAGTCGTGTACCTTGCTGTGCAAAGTCAATATTAAGACGAGTTCCTTCTCTCACATATTGTGATTTTTGTGATGAACCATTTTCTAAATAGGATTCATATTCAAAATTGAAAAAACCAATGTTAAGTGCAGAGTCGAATTGACTGCGATAAAGATCTTGCCTTGACGATTTTTGATCGACATATTGGCTCTCATTGGCGGAAAGGGCGACGTTAACGTATCCGCTTAACAGACTTGGCTCAGCATAGTTATAAAAATTATCTGCGCCGTTCATCGAGAGTTGTTGGGTTAAGCTAAATTCTGGCGGAACCGTCACGATACATTCCAACGAAGAAAAGTCGAAATTAAGTCCCAGCCCTACGCTCATAAAGTGGTGCTGCGACAGCATCTCATCGTCTGTCGTGTCATGGAGCTTACCAATACCTTCTTGAGTGACGACAGACGAAAGGAGAGACAGCGTACTTTCCTTTGGCAAAAGAATTTCGTTGTTTGCGGTAATGATAATATCCGCTTCACCAAGAATGGTGTCACTTATCCTTAGTAAAGAGGTAAGTTGAATGTCGCGTCCTGTCGGGTTCAATACCATATCCTGGCCCCAAGCTACAGGGCTTAAGGCGGCACAATAAAACAGTACTAATCCCAAGACATAGAAAACTTGCCACATCTTGTGAGAGGTTTCAGTTTTCATATCCATGATAAGTGCCTACTGGTAAGTAATTTAAAGAAGAAGGCAAAGTAATAGTCGAGCGTGGTGGAATAAACTGTTCACCTAAAGCCTCATGTACCTTTTGGTTCTGAGATTCGAGCCCCTTAAAATGAAGTAACGATGTATAGGTAAATCGCGACCCTGAATTAGTGAGTGTTAGTTTTCCTTGTTCATCTATATGTAAGTTCACGTCAGGCTCTAGCGAGGATGAGTGAATGTGCAACAACGCATTGTAGTGAACTTGCAAATTGATACCGGTTGTTAAACTGGTAGGACTGTCCATTTTTTCGTTGTTTTGACCAATATTTACGGTACTGAAACGAACAAAGTAACTTTGGGAAGTTTCGAGTTGGCGGTTTCCCAACCATTGTATACGGAATACTTGACGTTCACCGGGTGCCAACATAGCGGCAGGTGGAAACACAAACATCACCTCACTCGATAGATCTGATGTTTGGAACGTACCATCAGGTAAGAATTTCAAACGACGAACGTTAGCTTCAAGTGGGAGATCCCGCGTCGAGTTGTTAGTCACAACCAGTTGCGATGTTGCCCTGTGATCGGTATTGAGTTCAATGACGGTTGGAAACAGTGTTATGCCAAGCGCTTGTGCACACAGAAAACAAGAAATGAACCCACCAAAAATATAACGTCTCATTGCTACTGATCCTGCTCGATTTCAATCGATAGCGTCTCTACATTGTAATTTTCAAGTGGCTGCATTTCGAAAAAACGAGTGGAATAGGGAAGAACTAAAGTTCCTGGAATACGTTTGGCGATTTCTACGCCTTTTAAATAGGTTGATTTTTTGCCGTCAGAAATTTTCCATGTCGTATTGGTTAACCGACCATAACTATTACCGCTGTTCAGTACTTCAAGGACCCATTTGTTATTCTTGTTATTTGGTTCGATACTTTTAATTTCTAGTTGAGCGGCCGTGTTCTGAGGTCGCACGTTGATAAGCGTATTAAACTGAAGTAACAGACTCACTTGCCCTTGGTTGCTACTTGCTCTTTGAACTTTCACTTGCTTAACAGCAATACGAAAAGCTTTTGACTCTGTAATGGACGGATCGCCTAAATATCGGACCATAATAGATTGCGAACGTCCAGGCTCTATAATTGCAGTTACTGGAATCACTAATAGCTCGTCATCTGCAGGCGTCGTGGTCTCTTTTCCGTATTCATTCATAGTCATAAATACTGGAGACAGTTCGACTGTGAGTGGTTCGGTAGACGAATTCTCAACCCTCATTGTCATTTGAGCTCTTTTACCAAGTGGCGTCATCTCCATAGACATCGGCTCTACTTTGAACGCATGAGCTGACAAACAAGTGAGTGACAATAATAAGAGAACAGTCCATTTATGCATGATCCATTTATACATCGCGATGAGCTCCAAATTAAACTAGAGTCGTAATACAACTGAGGTTAAGTTTTAATACAACAAAGGCTTAGATGAAGTCGGAGGCCAAATAATAGCCCCCGACTTATTCAACCTCTAATTTGAGGTGATATTTACGGTTAACGTATCTGAATAACCACCTGCCCATGGGGAGGTTTCTGTTGTCACAATATCAATGGACGCGGCAACACCAGTCGCCAATACTCCTGAACCACCATAAGAGTTACTGATTGAAACGTCATTTAGGCCTGGGCCTCCTGGCGCATTAAGCGTGAAAGGAGCTAAGCCTGAAGGGTTAAATGTTGCTTCGTATGTAAGAGCGTAGTCTTCGCTATCATCGGACTCTAGACCACCCTCAGCACTCGTCAGTGTTACAGTTGCACCATCGACGTCATTACACTTCATGTTAAGGCCACTAACAGAAAGGTTTTGAATTTGAGATACATTACCAAAGTCCATCAGTTGTGTTGAAAGACCAGTAACTTCACATACAGGTGAAACAAAACCAACTAGTTGGACATCACCAGGAGCGGCTTGAACTTGAGCACCAAAAATAGCTGTGACTGTTGCTGCGTAGAGTGTTAGCTTTTTCATTAGAAATTCCTTTATCTTAAATGATTGGCTCGAATACTGCTGAGCGTATGTTGTTCTGCAGATACATTGCAGAGCTTTTACTTGGTCACGCTATGAATCGAAGGGTAAACTTCGATCTCAATAACGTCTTGATAATAACCCGCGAAACGCAAGCTATTTTCGAGTGCTACCCTAAGGCTCCCCTGTTGAGAGAAAGGAATAACACCAGAACTGTTTATCATTACTGGTGAAGTAAGTTGGCTGCTGTGCCTACTTTCATCAAGACGAAGCTCGTCTATTTGTAATGACAGATTATAAGTTTCAATAATATCAACCCCTTGGTGTTGATATTTTAAGCCTCCATATTTTGAATTAATCGTTATACCCAACGGACGGTTACAATACATATTAAAAGGCAATAGTTGCACATCACGGTGTTCCGTAAACTTCATGACATTGCCAGAAAAGAAATTTATTTCGCATCGATCTTTGATCTGGCCATTAATTCCTAACGTTAAGGTGTTAGCACTGGTGTAGAATGAAAGTGTCAGACTAAAAATTAACGTTGAGACGATGAATTTGTGAATAAATACGAATGCTCTAATCATCATTTCACCTCTCATTGATTGAATGTAACCTGTTGCTTAACTTTCAAAACTATAAGTGCTTTAAAAAATGGTGAAGTAGTAAAAAAAGTTTATTATTTAGACGAAGTATGAGTTTTAGTATGAGTTTAAGGTAAGGTATAAATAGTACATTTTTAGATAATAATTTTGTTTTCAATTAGATAGGCAGTTTTTGACCCACAGTTAAATTTACGAGTGGATTTTTATTAATTGATAAAATTAGAACTATGGTCTACGGCGTTATTTTTGGTAAATTTTTCGATGGATTATTCTTCCAGGAATATTTTATTTTTAGTTTTATTCACTGGCTTATAATTTGAATGTGACGATTTTTATTTGTAATAGTGAACAGTGGCTATCTATATTGGTTGGTAATTTTCTATTTAAATTAGCCTATTACGATGTTTTTTAGAGTTGATGTGTTTTATTTTTAAATACCGTACGTGTGGTAAATAAAAAATTAAATTATTACTGTTAAATTTTTTGATTTTATTGGGCACGAAAAATTTAATCTCACAAATGAAAATCGAAATTTAACGATAATTTAATACTTAAACGCAGGTTTAATACATAGAAGGTATTCACATAGGCCAAAACAAGATTGCGTTCTGTTGCAGTTAATTTAGTTGAGTCTATTAGGCAGATTAGTCGGTATAGGTATAGGTATAGGTATAGGTATAGGTGAGGTGAGGTGGCTATTTTTCGGTGGAAGAGGTGAATGATTTTTTTAAAAGACTAAAGCTTCGTAAGGGAAGCTCTAGTCTTAATTGCTTTAATGCGAATCTTGTTCAGCGTTAAAGCGCACTTTCCAACTTAGTTAGGAAAGTCGCGATGTCTTTTGAACTGATATCTCTATGAGTAACAAAACGTACAGGGTTACCTGGTGACATTGTAATGCCTTGCTCTCCTAACTCCCGTGCGATACGGTTAATATCAATCGACTGATCTAACTTCGCAAACACAATATTAGTCTGAATGAAATCAGGGTTAACTGAGAAACCTTCTAACTTGCTTAGACCAATCGCTAGTTTTTTTGCGTTTTCATGGTCTACTTTAAGTTGAGCCACGTTCTCCGTGAGCGCCATTTTACCTGCTGCAGCAAGAATACCAGCCTGACGCATACCACCACCGACCATTTTACGCAATCGACGAGCTTTAGCGATGTACGCTTTGCTACCAAGAAGTAGAGAGCCAATCGGAGCACCCAAACCTTTTGATAAACAAATTGTCATCGAATCGAAGTGTTGTGCGATCTCTTTAATGTGAACATCTAGTGCAGCCGCCGCGTTATAGACACGCGCGCCATCTAAGTGCATTTGCAGGCCGTGTTGGTTTACGAACTCACGCGCTTCCGCTAGGTAAGAGACTGGCAGCACTTTACCATTGATTGTGTTTTCTAAACTAAGAAGCTTAGTACGAGCAAAGTGGCTGTCGTCTGGCTTAATCGCTGCAGCAAGCTTTTTAAAATCTAACGTGCCGTCAGGGTTGTTCTCGATTGGCTGAGGTTGAATCGAGCCTAATACTGCAGCGCCGCCAGCTTCGTATTTGTAGTTGTGCGCTTGTTGGCCACAAAGGTATTCGTCACCACGCTCACAGTGCGCCATTAAACCCAGTAGGTTGGCCTGTGTGCCGGAAGAAGTGAACATAGCCGCTTCAAAACCGGTTTCATTTGCAGCCCATTGTTCCAGTTCGTTGACGGTTGGGTCATCGCCATATACATCATCGCCTACTTCTGCATTTGCCATTACATCACGCATAGCTTGCGAAGGTTTAGTTACGGTGTCAGAACGAAAGTCCATGTTTATCTCCTAGAGTACTATTAGGTAGTCATATAATTGGCTATAGATGGCCACATAGTTGGGCTTTGCTTAAACAAGCGATGGTTTTGGTATCGGTAATTTGATCGTTGCGAATTTTATGTTGCAGTTCTTCCAAGCTAAGTTCGATAACCTCTATTACTTCATCTTCATCACATTCAAAGCGGGTAGTAAGGCTTAAGTCTTTTGCGATGAACAAGTGTTGGATCTCATCACAGAAGCCAGCTAAAGGGGTAACTTGTCCCAAGCTCTGGAAATAAGTTGCACTGTACCCCGTTTCTTCTTCGAGTTCGCGTTGTGCACATTGAAGAGGTGTCTCATCAATTTCCATCGTGCCAGCAGGGAGTTCCAAAAGCCATTTTTTAAGAGAAGGACGAAACTGGTTAATGAGGATGATTTTTCCAGACGAAGTGATAGGAAGAATAACGGCCGCGCCGGGGTGGTTTATTGTTGTATGTTTTACCACGACGTTCGTAGGGAGCGTCACGTTCTCTTCTATAAGAGAAATACTTTTCCATTGATGGATAACTTTACTCATGCAATCTGGCCACTTTCCTTGCCAATTTTTCTTATAACTGAAGACGTGTACCACCATAACGTCTATGGTGTCGAAAATAAAAGAAAAATTAGGGTTAACAATAGATTTAGTTTCACACCATTCGTGATGCTACTCTCATAATTGGAATCTATGATTGCGCGAAAATTGCAGCTTAACCATCTGATATAAAGGCAACTCAATAATAAAAGATACTTGTAACAAAGTGCTAACAAATGTATAAAAACGTATCTACACTCTCAACTGTTCAAAGATTTTCGGAGTAACGCATGAACCCTTCTATTTCCTCACATGCTGACAAGGCGCTACTCTCTGAAAGAATCAATAAATTAGCGCATGCTCTCTCTGATGGCGTTTATGAAAGAGAAGACACCATTAAGCTTTGTTTACTGGCGGCTCTGGCTGGCGAAAGTGTGTTCCTATTGGGCCCTCCGGGTATCGCAAAAAGCCTTATCGCTAAACGCCTCATCCAGGCTTTTGACAACAGTAGCTACTTCGAATATTTGATGACACGTTTCTCTACTCCTGAGGAAGTGTTCGGCCCACTAAGCATTCAAGAATTAAAAGACAACGGTCGTTACGTAAGGCTGACCGAAGGCTACCTACCAACCGCGCAAGTTGTATTCCTTGATGAGATCTGGAAAGCAGGCCCTGCCATTCTCAATACGTTACTGACTGTGGTTAACGAAAAGACATTTAAAAACGGCGCAGACATTGAGCGTGTGCCGATGCGCTTGTTGGTTTCAGCGTCTAATGAACTTCCTGACGAAGACAGTGGACTAGAAGCACTTTATGACCGAATGTTAGTTCGCGTGTTCGTCAACCGTATTCAAAACAAACAAAACTTCAAATCGATGCTAACGACAGGTACTTCTCAAGAAGCTGTCATTCCCAAAGGGTTAGCGATTACAGACATTGAATATCATCAATGGCAGAAAGAACTCGATAATCTGGAGTTGACGGATAATTCGTTTAACAAGTTATTTGAGCTAAAAACCATGCTTGAAGACACGGTTAAGAAGCAAGGCTCAGCGTCAGAGTCGGATTTGTATGTTTCGGACAGACGCTGGAAGAAAGCGGTTAAACTATTGAAAGCGAGCGCATTTTTCAGTGGCCGTGATAGCGTTAACCCGCTCGATATTATGCTTTTACAGGATTGCTTGTGGCATAGCCCTGAATCTCGCGATGTGGTTCGTAGCGTTGTAAAAGATTTTGCGTTGAACCGAGCGTTTGATCAGCAAGAGTCTAAATCTCAAATCGAAATGTCTCGTGAAGAGCTAGAAGAGATTCAAGATGATGTTGAATCGACTCTGTCGGTGTCGCTCTCTGTGGAGTCAACCAGTGGCTTACGACGTAAAGACGTTTACCAACATGATATCAAGAACGCGAAAATGTACAGCGTCGGTAGCGCATACAATCTTATTAAATTGGTTATGCTGCAAAGCAATATGTCGGTGTCTGAATCTGAGAAAGGCGATAGTCGTTGGGTGTATGTAGCCAAAGATGATTTTGACCGTGTTCTAAAAGAAGGTCATGGCGACATTTATGGTTACGTAAACGAAAATAAAAATCTATGCCGCTTAAAGCTCGACTTGGATGCATCGAATCAATTAGTGATCAAAGATATTGCTAATCGTTCTGTATTGGTGAGTGTGGTGACTACTGACGGTTTAGATCAAGAACTGTATAACAAGTGGTTGAACGGCGCTGAGAAAGCCCTAGAACAGTTAACTGCAGCTGAATTCAAGTTAAAAAGAGTACGCACTGAATTCCATGACGCATTACCGCATAACTATATTGACCCTGATTTACCGAAAGCGATGGAATCAAGCTTACAGGCGGTAACACAAGAGCTTGAAACGACAAAAGTGAAGAGTAGCAAGATCGCGCAACGCATTAAGTTCATGAGTCAGTACTTTGAGTAAGAGGGGGAGCATATGTTAGGAGCTGACGGCTTAAACCTCGCTTTGATGGTGGCTGACTCAGGTATCATTGATACCGCGATGAATGATCTTATCGCTCGTTCTCAAGTGATGATGGCTGCTGAGAATAAAGGTGTGAAAACATCAGTCAAAAACCACTTAGTTAAATGGCGCGGTAAAGTAAAAAAACGCGTCACTAAAGTGTGTGAAACCGACCGTTTCCAAGAGGAAATCGCACTTTACCAAGAAGTGATTTACTGGGATGAGTCTCAGTTCTTTGACGAGATTGATAGCGTTATCAAGAAGCTGGAGTGGCACTCAGCATTTTACCTACAAGCAAGACGTTTGATGGAAAACAATAAAGGTGTTTATAACGCGATGTTTCCACATTACTTTTGTGATCAATGGTACCAATCGCTATCAGACGCCATCAAACAAGCTCAAGTCACCGAACTCGAAACAAGCAAAGAAAAAGTCTTAGCTGATCTTTATCAGCGCATGGAAACCATGAAAAACATGGACAAAGTGACAGAGTCGGGCGATGAAGGCAGTGTAGGGCGCTTGTGGGACATGGCTTCGGCCAAATTAAGCAAAACAGACCTAACCATCATGAAGCGCCACGCTGAGTTTCTGAATAAGCACAAGGGTTTGCAAGAGATCGCAGAAAAGCTAGGCCGTATGGCTGGTGAGGAAGATGATCCTTCGTTACACAAAGCCCCTGTAGAAGAACTACAGATGGTTGAAGAGAAAAGCGATGAAGCAGTCGATGATATTGTTGGGATTCATGAAAGTGATGATCTCAACAAGATGCTGCCAAACGAAACCATGTTCTTAGCTTACCCTGAACTTGAGGTTATCTTTTATAAGCACTTGGCCGACAAGCGTTTATTGAGCTATCGTTCGCAAGGTAAATCACGGACATTACGTAAAGTGAAAGCGCAAAAGCCTGATAGCAAGAATATCGATATTGAAAAGGGCCCGTTTATCGTCTGTGTCGACGCTTCGGGTTCTATGAGCGGTTTCCCAGAGCAGTCAGCCAAAGCTATGGCTTATGCGTTGATGCAGATAGCTCTAGCCGAAGAGAGAGACTGTTACGTGATTTTGTTCTCTTCTGAGCAGATTACCTATGAATTAACAAGGCAAGATGGCCTACGTGAAGCGAGTGACTTTTTAAGCTACTCATTCCATGGCGGTACAGATTTAGAACCTGTTCTGATGAAGTCGATTGATTTGATGACGGGTGACAAATACAAGAACGCAGATTTGATCGTGCTTTCTGACTTTATTGCTCCTAAGCAGTCTGATGAAATGATTGCTCAGGTCGAAAAATTGAAAGAGCACAAAAACCGTTTTCATGCGGTTAGTCTTTCGAAATATGGCAACCCACAACTTATGACGATGTTTGACCATTGTTGGGCTTACCATCCAAGCCTAGTCGGCCGTTTTATGAAGAAGTGGTAACGTCGAATTCCTTAATTTGCTCCATTTTGCTGCGTGTTTATTGATTGAAGAGATCGAACATGCAGCAATTTGATTTAAATGTCAGCAAACGGAATTGAAATTCATTTTTTTGTTTGACTATCTCCCCTCGATCCGTAAAGTAGGCACCCGAACACAGCGGTGCTAACGTTTAGTCGGTTCTAACGTGTTGAAAAATGGCGCCTTGGCAGAGTGGCTATGCAGCGGATTGCAAATCCGTGGACCTCGGTTCG